>JALEQE010000071.1 GCA_022766825.1 Oscillospiraceae bacterium
TGTGACTTTTGCGGGTCGGGGGTCTTCATCAGGATCTTCATCTTTTATTGTGTATGAAACGGAAAGAACATCGCTGTCCTTCATTCCCGCTTTTACTGCAATCGCTTTTATAGTAATATTTTCGCTGATAAAGAGCCCTGTTTTATATATTTTGCTTGTTTTTGAAGGTGTAGTACCGTCGGTCGTGTAATAAATCACTGCGCCGTCTTCTGCAGAAAGTGTTACAACCGTGTTTTTCTCAACCTCTCCCGAACTTACGGAAGCAACTGGTGCCGCAAGCTTTACAGGTTCGGTTACATCAATACTGCCGCTGTCATAGCGTTCTGCCATTCGGACGCCCGCATAGCTTTTTACTTCGTTGCTGATAACAACCTGTACATTATCGCTTACAGAGAGTTCGAGATTTGTCAGCATGACCGTTTTTGTGTAACTTACCGAACTGCCTTCATTGACCTTTTCGCTGTCTAAAAGCACTATTTTTCCGCTAAGTGGAACAAGCTCGTCGTTCAAATACAAGCCGATGTTTGAAGCTGAAAGTTCCGCTTCGCTCATATATTTGCTGAATGTAATGAATACACCTTCGGTAGTTGCTTTCACAGACTCCACTGTCGGGGCTTCAAAGCTCACAAGACCAATGTTTACATCAAGCTGTACAGGAAGCACAGGCATATAATAATAACCGTCAGATTCACGATGGGAGTTCAGTCCGTAGTCCGCACTTGAACCTGTGTCAGTAGAAGAATAACCAATCTTGGAAGCAGGATTTTGCTTTAATTGAAGAATACAGCGTACTTGAAAATGTAATGTTGCCGTTATATCCGCTCAAAGCTAAAAACAAAAAAGCCAGTTCGCTTGAAGCTATTGAGGCGATGGGCTTGAAAGAACTCGCAAATAAGCCTGCGTCTGAGTTGTCCGGTGGGGAAAAGCAGCGTGTGGCTATCGCCCGTGCGATCGTCACGCAGCCAAAGCTTCTGCTCGCCGATGAACCTACGGGCTCGCTTGATTCCAAAACCGCCGAGGATATTTTTGGGATATTTCGCAAGCTCGGAAGCGAGGGTATGACAGTTCTGATTGTAACTCATGATAAAAAACTTTCTGAAAAATGTGATAGGGTGATAACTGTCAACGATGGAACGATTCAAGCGTAACATTATTTTCGCGGATTTAAAAGAATCAAATACACAGCATTATAGTAATAACAAATCGAATAACGTTTTTTAAGGTTAAGATAATAAAACACCCAAAGCAATTTGATATGACATAATCCCCTTAGTGTAGACATGAAATAATTCGAAACTACACTAAGGGGGTGTTTTATGTCAAGAAAAGTTATAGGAACAAGAAATATTCAGCAGAATTTAAAATAAAAGCGGTGACAAATTACCTAACGGGAAAAGAAATTCAAAGGGAAATATGCAAAAAGTATGGAGTATTAGGTCATAGTACTTTACAAGACTGGATTCTGTGGTATAATGGTCATAAAAAATTAAGAAGCGAAGTTCTGCAAAAGTTGAAACCAAAGGAAGAAAAACAACACAGGAGGAACGATCAAAAATAGTTGCATTTTGCAATGAATACGGAAAAGATTATGGTTTAAGGCATCACCGCATAATTATTGTCGTTCGATTGCGCTGTCAGATTTTCCGTCATAGCGTTGTGCAATCTGCTGTAAAATTTGTCCTCGCAAACGAATGACAATAATTATGCGGCGATACCGCAAAAATCACATTATTTCTTATTACTGCTCTTGACAATAAGGTTGTTGTATGCTATAATGTAAATAAAACGACCGTTAGCTTACTTTGTAAAAACTTTATTAAAGGAGAAATCAAGATGAATGTAAAATACGAACATAAAAAAAGCAATGACCTTTATAGGATTTTCAACCTCAATTCTTCCTAATGAGGGTTATGTAAAATGCCCTGAATTTTGGGATAATGAATACAGCCGTAAATACGCAAAGTTATGGCAGACAATGAAGCCGGAAACACCGATTGAGAAAGCAATTCTTGAAAATCAAATCGGTATGTATGCTATATGTGATGAAAAGGAAGGCTCTTTTGAATATTGGATTGCAGGTCTTTATATGGGCGGTGAGGTGCCTGAGGGTTTAAAGCTCTACACCTTTCCTGAAAGTGATTGGGCAGTATTTTCCGCAAAAGGCGCTTTACCCAAATCGCTTCAGGATTTAAATACGCAAGTGTGGCAGGAGTGGTATCCAAAGGAAGGACAGAATTACAAAGGCAACGGAAACGCAATGCTGGAAGTCTATTCTGCCGGTAATATGCAAAGTCCCGATTACGAATGCGGAATCTGGATACCTATTATCAAACCTCAGGAAAGTAATGAGCAGGAAACAGCTGAAATCGTATCATGACAATAACAGAAATTATTTAATTCTATCAGAACTTAATTTACGTGAGGAACATTGAGATGAAAATACTGGTTTTTAACGGAAGTCCAAAAAGAGATAAGAGCGATACAATGCACCTTACCCGCGCTTTTTTGGATGGTATGAATGATGTTCACGAAAACGAGGTCAATCTCATTCATGTAATTGACAAGCATATCGAGTTTTGCACAGGCTGTTTTTCCTGCATGAAAAACGGCGGCACTTGTATACATAATGACGATATGCGCGGAATTTTAGAAGAAATTCTTAATTCGGAACTGCTTTTGTTCAGCTTTCCGCTGTACTGCTACGGAATGCCCGCGCCCCTGAAAGCTCTTATGGACCGCACGATGCCGCTGTCATCCATGACAATGGAAAAATCGGGCGAACGTTATCTTCACACATCACAGCATGATTTTTCTAAGCTTAAATACGTGATGATATGCGGTTGTGGTTTTCCTAACAGCAAGAATAATTTCGAGCCGATGGAAATGCAGTTTAAGCTGATGTTTCCGAACAACACGACGATAATAAAAATACCTGAATCTCCGATGTTCAATGTCGCGGAGGCAGACAGCGTTACCAAGCCGTTTTTGGAGATTGTTCGCCAAGCGGGGCGGGAATATGCCGCGAACGGCGAAATAAGCTCCGCAACTTTGGAAAAGCTGAGCATACCAATGATACCGGAGGATATGTACGCGAAAATCGCCAACGGTGAAACCTGAAAGCAATTACCAAAAGAAAGGAACGATAGCTTATGAACAACATTATAGAAATAAGTCATCTGATGAAGAGCTTCGGCGATGTCAAAGCCGTGCAGGATCTAAGTTTCCGCGTCAGGGAGGGTGAGCTGTTCGCATTTCTCGGAATAAACGGCGCGGGAAAATCGACAACCATCAACATAATGTGCGGACAGCTGAAAAAAGACGGAGGCGCGGTTCGCGTCAACGGTATGGAGCTTGAACGCAACAGCGATAAAATCAAGGGCAGCCTTGGCGTTGTATTTCAGAACTCGGTGCTTGACAAAACACTGTCGGTAAAGGATAATCTCAAAAGCAGAGCGGCTCTTTACGGAATAACGGGACAGGCATTAAAAAAACGCTTGTCGGAGCTTGCGAAGCTCCTCGAATTTGACGATCTTCTGAACCGCACTCTGGGCAAGTTGTCAGGCGGTCAGCGAAGACGCATAGATATTGCCCGTGCGCTTTTAAATCATCCGAAGATACTTATTCTTGACGAGCCGACAACGGGACTTGATCCGCAGACAAGAAGTATTCTGTGGAATGTAATCGAAGAACTGAGAAAAAAGGAAAAAATGACGGTTTTCCTTACAACTCACTATATGGAAGAAGCGGCGGACGCGGACTATGTTGTTATTCTGGACAGCGGAAAAATAGCCGCCGAAGGCACCCCGCTTTCGCTGAAAAACACATATACGGGGGATTTCATTACCGTTTACAACACGCCAGAGGACGAAATAAAACGACTTGGTACGGAATATACCGCGGTTCGTGACGCGTTCCGCCTGTCTATTCCGGACACAGCCGCGGCAACGGAACTGATAATAAAGCACCCCGAAATATTCCGTGACTATGAAGTTGTCAAAGGAAAAATGGACGATGTGTTTCTCGCCGTTACCGGTAAAAAATTATCTGGAGGTTCAGAGAAATGACGGGACTTTTATCACTTACAAGACGCAATATAAAAATTTATTTCAAGGATAAGGGAATGTTTTTTACATCGCTTATCACGCCCATTATTTTGCTTGTGCTGTACGCAACATTTTTAAAGAAGGTATACGATGATTCTTTCACAAACGCGCTTACCGAAGCGGGAGCGGTCGTTCCCGACGCGCTCATTAACGGCTGCGTCGGCGGACAGCTTATTTCGTCATTGCTGGCGGTTTCCTGTGTAACGGTAGCTTTCTGTTCAAATCTGCTTATGGTTCAGGACAGATACACAGGCGTAAGGAAGGACATCACGATAACTCCCGTAAAAAGCAGAACGGTTGCGTTGTCGTATTTTATCGGCTCGCTCATTTCAACGTTTCTTGTATGTCTTGTTGCCTGCGGCGCGGGTTTTATATATCTGAGCACCATTGGTTGGTATCTTACGTTCGCGGATGTGATGTATGTCTTGCTTGACGTATTTTTGCTCACTCTTTTCGGCACGGCACTTTCAAGCGTTGTGAACTGTTTTCTATCCACACCGGGTCAGGGTTCCGCAGTGGGAACAATAGTCAGCGCGGGTTATGGATTTATCTGCGGCGCGTATATGCCGATATCCAATTTCTCGGAGGGATTGAGGAACGTACTTGCTTTTTTACCCGGAACTTACGGAACATCGCTTCTGCGAAACCATATGATGAGAGGTACTTTTGAGGAAATGGAAGCGCAGAATTTTCCGTCCGAAGTTGTTGAGATGATAAAAACAAGCGTTGACTGCAATCTAAAATTCTTTGATGAAAATGTTACCGTGGGAAATATGTATGTGGTGCTGATTATGTCGGTAGTTGTACTGACTCTACTGTATGTGATAACAAACGCGCTTATAAAGAAAAACGCGAAATAATACAATTGGGTTAAGGCAACACCGCACAAAGAACACCTTACGGCTTTGTACGCATCTTGCTTGCATATTTTCCGTCATCTTGCACAAATTTCGCTTGACGGGCGTGTCTCCCCCTGCTGGGGGAGGTGGCACGCAGTGCCAGAGGGGCTGACCGACAGACCAGCCCGCCTTCGCTCAAGTTGTACAATCTGCCGAAAAATCTGACGGCGCAATATGCGCACAATCTCTGTGCGGTATTGCCCTAATTATTGATTTCCCAATGAATTATATCGCAAACTCAAAAAGCCTGATAAGCCGCTCATATACCTCTTCAAACGTTCCGTTATAAAAAGCAATATCATTATAGTTCTTTGATTCGCAATGAAACGAACAAATCCAGCTGCCCCTATCGCCCACACTGATTATTGTATAGCCGTACCCTTTCCGGTGAGAAAGAATTTTTACGCAGTCGCCGACGCCGTAGATGCGGTCATCGCAAGTATACAAAGGCATTACACCATAATCAAGTCTGACATCTTTTCCATTTGCATTCTCACGAATAAGCTTATACATCTTTTCCAGCTCTGCCTCATCTCCGTCCGACCCGGTTTGCAAAAACTGGCTCACAGGCATAACCTTAATCTCTAGCATAATTATTCTCCTGTCTGAATTTGAACGTAAACTAATACAATTTGATTATAACACAAATTATGTCAGATTGCAACAGCAAAATCCCGTCGGACGAAAAAACGTTCGGCGGGATTTTCAAATGCTATTTTGTTTTTCAGAACGATTTATGGTTCCGATTTGTGGTTATCTTTTGTTTTTCTTCTTGCAAGAGATTAACACAACCGCACTTGCAATAAACAGCATTCCGTAGCCTATTGCTATGCCTGTGTCCGGATTGGGTTCGGATGTTGATGTTTCGCTATCAGACGAGGGCACTGTCGGAACATCAGACGAAGGTTCTGTCGGAACATCAGACGAAGGTTCTGTCGGAACATCAGACGAAGGTTTTGTCGGCGTATTGGATGAAGACAATTTGGTGAACTTAACTGTTACGACCTCGCTGTCTCCCATACCGGGTTTTGCCGCGATTGCTTTTATAGTTGTAGTTTCGTTGATTGTGAATGCGCCTGTATACTTGGTGCTTGATATTGTCGGAGTAGTGCCGTCAGTTGTGTAGTAGATGTTTGCTCCTATTGTTTCGCACGTTATCGTGATCTCCTGCGATCCGCTGAATGTGCCGCCGTTCGGGGAAATTACCGGAGCGGAAACATAACCGATAACAACTGAAACTGTTGCGGTGCCGCTTCCTTCGGTATAGTTATCTGAAGCAGGAGTTTTCACTGTAATTGTGATAGTGGAATTTATCGGTGTATCTTCTGGAACAACAAAAGAACCGTTCGCAATCGTCTGTTCTTCGCCGTTGTCAATTCTGTAAGTGAATTGAGATACGTCAGGCAAGTCTGTAAGCGTTGAATTGTTGGGGTTTGATACCTCAGCGCTGACATTCACCGTACTGCCCGGTAAAGCAAAAGCGTCAGCTGTTACAACTATTTTAGGAACCGCGGCAGCTACCGACACGGGGATTATTCTTGTCACCGTGCTATTTGCGCCGCTGTAACCGTCAACATCGGTATAGTTGTAGTTTACATCGTCAACCGTCGTAACAACGGCATAGTCCGTGTTTGTGACGGTGGGAATGATAGTGCCGTCTACCCAACTCCATTGTGTGTCGCTGAGAACAGAAGCGGAAAGCGATTGACCGTAGGTGATATCAGACGCGGTGGGTTCATTGACCGTAGGAGTTGCCTGTCCAATATTGAGTGCGTAGTATGTGGAAACGCCCGTAAAATGTGGAACGTTTGTTCCGGTGTAGGTAACTTGGATTTTATGGTTTCCTGCGTTGATATCCTCGGTAAGCACCGCTTTGATTTTTCCACTAATAACATCATATGTGATGTAGCCTACTTCTCTTGTGCCCATCTTAAGTACCAGGCGCTGGTTCTGAATATCAATCTCGGTGCTAAGTGTGTCGGTATTGGCAGGATTATCATTGTAAATGATTTTGAAATCCATCTCCCGAAGGACGGTTGGAGAAATGCTGCTAATCGCAGAAGAACTGCCAAATCCGGGAACATCAAGAACAGCGTCAAAAGTGAATGTGAGGTCGTCCTTGTAAACGATCGGGTTGGTGTTGGTATTCTCTAAAACAAACTTCGGAGTGTAAGTAACGGACATGGCATTGTTTTTGATTGCTGAAAGTTTCGGGAAATACAGGAGCTTGTTGTCGTAGTTGTTGGGGGTTTTCTCCCATTCCGAGCCGGCTCCCCATGTGCTGATGATATCGTCATTTGTCAGAGCAAACGGGGTTATCGGTGTGCTGTTGTCTGGCAAACTGTAAGTAGCGGCAAGAGCTATCAGTGCGCTGTGGCTTGCCGAACTGTAAGGAGCAGCAAAAGCTATCGGTGTGCTTCTGTTCGATAGACTGTAGAGAGCGGTCTCTACAATGTAGTAGCATTTTTCACATGAACCTGCTCCGCAAATGCCGCCCCCATTGCCGTTCAGTTCGCCTAAGTTATAGCAGTATGAAACGGTGCCGCCGTTATTGTTGCCGCAAATACCGCCGGACTTATCTCCGCTGACTTTTCCAGTATTATAGCAGTTCTTGATCGTACCGCTGTTGCTGCCGCAAAGACCGCCGGCGTTCTTTCCGGTTACAACGCAGTTTTCGGAACAGCACTCGGAGATATTTCCTGCGTTATTGCCGCAGATACCGCCTATATTTTCATTGCAATTGAAATACGAATCCGCAATGCGAACCTTGGATATCTGTGCGTTGCTTCCGGCGTAGCTTATAAGTCCGATGTTGCTTGCGTTTGTATCATCGAAATACAGACCGCTTATTGTATAGCCGTCGCCGTTAAACAAGCCGTCAAAGGCGTTCGTCTGCGTTCCAATAGTGGTGATTGCAAGGAAGTGGCCGTTGTTAACGGTTCCGTCAGCGGCTATTACGTCCGCGTTGATTACGATATTGTTTTTTAGGATACCTTTCGCCGTGGTATTTCCGCTGTTTACAAACCGCGCGAACCATTCAAGTTCGCTTGCCTTGGTCATCTGATATACGCCGTCCACCAAAGCGGGCTCGGTGGGCAGAACTGCATTACATATATCACAAGACTCGCCGCTATGGTTGTGATATATGCCCTGAGAATAA
>JALEQE010000087.1 GCA_022766825.1 Oscillospiraceae bacterium
CATTCGCTTGCTTGCATATTTTCCGTCATCTTGCACAAATTTCGCTTGACGGGCGCCAGCCCGTCTGCGCTCAATTTGTACAATCTGCCGAAAAATCTGACGGCGCAATCGAACGACAATAATTATGCGGTGCTGCCTTAATATATTCGGCAACGCTTTCGGGAACAAGTCCGGAAACACTCTCACCGTTTGCAATTTTACCGCGTATTTCTGTTGACGAAACATCGACAATATTTGTCGGCAACACCTTAACTCGTCCCAATTCATTGGCAAATTCCGCCATATCGGTGTAATTGTCACCGCCGCGTGCCACGGCACATACGGTCGCCTCTTTCAGTATACTTTCATACTTGTACCACTCTTTAAACGAAAACAGCATATCCCCACCGATAAGCAAATAGAACCTGTCCTCCGGATGACGTTTCGCAAGCTCACGCAAAGTGTTTATCGTATAACTTACGCCGCCCATTTCCCGTTCGATATCGGACACTTCCACTTTGCAGGAACAATGTCCCGTTCCGTCAAGCGGCATAAAAGCGCGGCGGCACATTTCCTCGCGCTGTTCAAAAGGCAACAGTTTTGTGGATTTATGCGGGCTTTCAAACGTCGGAATAATCATCAGTCTGCGCAAATTCAGCTGTTCAATTGCCTCACGCGCAAGATTGACGTGTCCGTTGTGCGGCGGATTGAACGCCCCACCGAATATTCCTGTCTTTATTCCGTTATTTTTTCCCAAGCTCAATCACCCGCTTTTTCGGGTCGCGGCTTCTGCGCCACAACACAAACTTTCTACCGATAACCGCGACAACCTCCGCTTTCAGTTTTGGAGCGATAAGGTCGGCGGCTTCGCGCGCCGTGTATTCGCAGTTTTCCTGTACGCCGAGTTTTATCAGCTCGCGCGCGTTTATAGCGTTCTCAATCTGATTTATTATTTCATCGGACAGTCCCGCTTTACCGATATAAAATATAGGGTCGTAACTCTGCGCCAATGATCGCAAGTGCGCGCGTTGTTTACTGTTAAGCATTTACGAAAATTTCTCCTTCAATATCTCGGAGAGCTTTTTGAAAGCGTTCGCGCGGTGAGAAATTTTGTTCTTTTCCTCGTCGCTCAAATCCGCCATACTCTCGTCATCGTTCACCATAAAAATAGGGTCGTAACCGAAACCGTTCTTTCCCTGCGGCTCATCGCCTATGTAACCGCTCACCTCGCCGCGGACGGAATACTCCTCGTCCTCCGCGTAGATAAAGTAAATCGTGCAGACAAACCGTGCGGCGCGTAGTTCGCGCTCAACCCCGTGCATTTCACGGAGTACCTTGTCACAGCGATCCTTGTCGGTCGCGTCCTCCCCCGCATAACGCGCGGAATACACTCCCGGCGCGCCGTCAAGAAAATCAATTTCAAGACCGCTGTCGTCCGCGATAGTGGGAATACCCGTAGCGTCAAAGACAGTACGCGCCTTGATATGCGCGTTTTCCTCGAAAGTATCGCCGTCCTCGATAATATTTCCCGTGAAACCCGCCTCGCGCATTGACACAACGTCAAAGCCGAACGGGCTTAACAATTCTTTAAACTCGCGGATTTTTCCTTGATTGTTGGAAGCGATTACAAGCCGTTTTCGGACGGGCGATGTTTCTTCATTTGAAGGTTTTTGGTGTTTCATATAAAATCCTTTCACAAATCGGTTTTCTTATCGTCCCGCAACGGAACAAATCGAAACCGTATTTATAGTATTATAGCATATTCTACGAAAATAGTCAATACCCGTTTTGCTTTATTCAAACAAAGCGTTGACATAATCTTCGGGAACAAACGGCTGTAAATCGTCGATTTTTTCACCGACGCCCACAAGTTTCACGGAAAGACCGAGTTCGTTCTTAATCGGGATAATGATACCGCCCTTTGCCGTACCGTCAAGCTTTGTAAGCACAATTCCCGTGATTTCGGCTGTTTCGTTGAACAGTTTCGCTTGATTTACCGCGTTCTGTCCCGTTGTAGCGTCAAGGACAAGCAAGGTTTCAACGGAAGCGTCGGGAAGTTCGCGTGAAATTACACGTGCAATTTTTTTCAGCTCTTCCATAAGATTTTTCTTGTTGTGAAGTCTGCCCGCCGTATCGCAAAGCACGATATCCGCGCCGCGCGCTTTCGCCGCCGCTATTGCGTCGAAAATAACCGCTGCGGGGTCGCTGCCCTCCGTGTGCTTTACAATATCAACGCCCGCGCGGTCTGTCCAAACGTTCAGTTGGTCGATAGCCGCCGCACGGAACGTATCCGCCGCCGCGACAATGACTTTCCTCCCCTCTTTTTTGAAATTCGCCGCCATTTTACCTATCGTGGTCGTTTTGCCTGCGCCGTTTACGCCGATTACCATTATAACGGACGGCTTTGTATCAAGTTTCAGTTCATTATCGCCTGTCAGCATTTCGGAAATAATGTTCTTCAAAAGCTGTTTAACTTCATTGGGGTCGGTCGTTCCCGTTTTCTTGACTTCCGCGCGCAATTTATCGCAGATATCCGCGCTTGTTTCCGCTCCTATATCCGACAGAATAAGCGTTTCTTCAAGTTCGTCAAAGAAATCCTCGTCGATTTTCGTAAACGAATTTATCAGCTGTTTAACTTTCGCCATAAAGCTGTCTTTGGTCTTTTTCAAGCCCTCTTTCAGCTTATGAAAACCGCTCGCTTTTTTCGGTTCTTCCTCCGACTGTTCTTCGCTTTCGGTCGGCAATTCTTCCGCCTGTTCGGGTTCGGCAACGCTCTCCTCGTTCTCATCCGTCACTGTTACTTCATCGCTCGGCGTTTCGGGAACGGTTTCTTCCGCTACGTTTTCCGACTGTTCTTCAATCGGCTCTTGTTCGGTATGTTCCGCTTGTTCGTCAACGTTTTCGGCGTTGTTCTTTTTCTTTCTGAATTTGTCAAATAGTCCCATAAATTCTCCTTAATTAGTTACTCCGTCAAGGTCGTCGGTGAGTTCCTGTCTCAAAAGTCTTGAAACGCCCTTTTCCTGCATAAACACGCCGTACAATACCGAACAGCCCTCAATTGTTCCACGGCGGTGTGAAATAATCATCAACTGCGTGTGCTGACTGAAACGGTTTAGGTAGTTTATGTACTTTTCAACGTTCACCACGTCAAGCGGCGCGTCAACCTCGTCAAGCATACAAAACGGCGTCGGACGGTGCATAAGTATCGCGAAATAAATCGTAATGGCAACCATCGCCTGTTCTCCGCCCGAAAGCGAGATAAGGTTCTTGATTACTTTTCCCGGCGGCGCAGCTTTTATTTCTATTCCCGAACTAAGCACGTCATCGGGGTTTGTAAGTTCAAGCTCCGCGTGCGCACCCTCGCCGAATATCTGCACAAAAATATCCTTGAAATGCCTGTTTATATCGTTAAAGCTGTCAAGGAACTGCGTTTTTATGCTCTCGGTCATTTCGGCGATTATCTTTTCAAGCTCCCGCTTGCTGTCCTCAATATCTTTAAGCTGTTTCGACTGAAACTCGTATCTCTGCGAAACCGTTTCATATTCCTCGATTGACGCCATATTGACGATACCCAAAGCGTTTATCTGCTTGTTAAGGTCGGTGAGTTCGTTTTCCGCGACAAGCAGATTTTCGGGGATCTCCGCCTGTGAGGTAGCCTCGGAGACTGTAAGCGTATAGCTGTCGTACAAAAGCGCGACAATTTTGTCGTACTCTTTCTGCACGGTAACTTGCCGCTCGTCAAGCCGCGCAACTTCACGCGAAAACTTTTCCTTGTTCTGATTATATTCGTTAATGCTCTTATGCAGTTCGTTTATTTTTCGGTCAAATTCGTTGATTTCTTCGGTAAGATCCGTTATTTCGTTGTTTTTGTCCGAAAGCTCGCCCGAACTCTGCTCGATTTCTCGCTTTATCCGTTCGATTTTCTCGCGGATTTCGCGGTCGGAATTGTCCAGGTCGGTCATTGCCTGCTTGTAGCCGTCGCTGTTCTCAATCAACGTACGGCGGTTGTCCTCAATATTCTTTATCTGCTGTTCGTAAACGTCAATATCGCGTTCACGGTCGAGTTTTCCCAAGTTGAAAGACTTAATTTTTTCGGATATTTCGCGAATTTTGTTTTCCGCCTCGGAACGCTCTCCGCTCTGCTCCTCGTGCTTTTTTTCAAGCTCGGCTATTTTCGCCGTAAGCTCCGTCATTTTTGCGGTCGCGGCGGAGGCGGTTTCGTTCTGCTGTTTTATCTGCAAATCGAACCCTTGTAAAGTCTTTCGAGAGGTTTCGCCCTGCGTTTCCAGCTGTTCAATAAGGCTTGACAAACGCGATATTTCCGCGCCGGACTTGATGTCCTCCTGTTCCAGCTCGCGTATTCTGTCCGACATACCCTCGCTTTCAATGTTGAACTTCGCGATTTCCGCTTTATAGCGTTCAAACTCCTCGTTCTTCGTTTTCGCGGTTTCACGCAGCTTGCTGATTTCCGAATACAGCGCCTCGATTTCCTGTTTACGTGAAATAATTCCCGTTTTGCTCGCCTTTGAACCGCCCGTGAACGAACCGCCCGCGTTTACTAACTGTCCGTCAAGCGTTACAATTCTGAATTTATAGCCGTATTTTTTTCCGATAACGGTTGCCGTGTCAATATCGTCAACAACCGCCGTCATACCGAGAAGATTTGAAATAATCTGCGCGTACTCATCGTCACATTCGACAAGCTCGCTCGCGATACCCTCAAATCCCGCCTCGGATTTCAGACGAGGCTCGTTCAAATAACGTCCTTTCATCGAAGTAAGCGGATAAAACGTTGCTCTGCCCGCGCCCGTTTCTTTCAGAAAACGGATACAGCGGGTCGCGGTTTCCTCGTTGTCAACGATAATGTTCTGCATAACCGATGACAGCAC
>JALEQE010000107.1 GCA_022766825.1 Oscillospiraceae bacterium
GATTGTGCGCATATTGCGCAGTCAGATTAATAGTGCGTTCGCCTTTTTGTGCGGCGCGTCCTGCGCCGCTTGGGCGAACGCCTTCCGACTTCGTGTCGGCGTCAGATTGTGCAATGAGGACGACGCAAGGCTGTATGCAGCGTTTTGCGCAAAGCGCATAATGCGTGCTAGGACGAATTGTGCAATATGACGGAAAATATGCAAGTAAGATGCGCAAACACGATGTTTGCGTTGTTGCCCCAAAAGTGCGGCAAGGACGCCGCACAACAGAGGGCAACTGACGACAAAGCCGTAAGGCGTTCTTTGTGCGGTGTTGCCTTTATTCTGCAATAGTATATAAGAAAGCAGCACCGATTATTCCTGCGTCGTTTCCTAGTTTGCAAATATCGAGTTTTGTTGTGCGTTCCGCGTCAATGCAGTAGCTGTCGCGCTTGATGATTTCGTTCAGCGGTTCGGTGAGGTTTTTGCCCTCTTTGCAGATACCGCCGCCTATAAGCAGTACTTCGGGTTGGAAAGTGTTGATTATGTTTGTAAGACCGCAACCGAGGTATTCTATGTACATATCAACTACTTCCTTTGCGGCGGGGTCGTTTGCGCGCATACCGTCAAACGCGGTTTTGCCGTCAACTCCGTCAAGTGAACCCGCGATTTCCCACATTTTGCTGTCCTTGTGAGCGTCCATTGCCTCTTTAGTCATATTGATAAGCGCGGTCGCCGAAGAATACGCCTCAAAACAGCCCTTGCGCCCGCAGGAGCATTGTCTGCCGTTAAATTCGATTACTGTGTGACCGAGTTCAGCACCGCAGAAATTAAAACCAGTGTAGATTTTGCCGTCAATGATGATACCGCCGCCGACGCCCGTTCCGAGCGTTACCACGATAACGTCCTTGAAACCTTTGCCCGCGCCCGCGAGAACTTCGCCGAAAGCCGCCGCGTTCGCGTCATTTTCAACGAAAACGGGCTTGTCGAGGTACTTTTTGATAAGAGCGCGCAAATCCGTGTTCTTGAAACCAAGGTTGCAGGAGTACAGCACCGTGCCGCTGTTTCTGTTCGCGACGCCTGGTGTTCCGATACCGATAGATTTAACTTCGCCGATTGTAACTTTCGCCTCGTTCAGCACTTTCCAAACCGTGTCAACGATTGATTTGCAGATAGCTTCAGCGGGGCGGGGTAAATCCGTGGGAACGGACGCTTTTTGAATTATTTCGTAGTTTTCGTTTACAAGCCCCACTTTGATGTTTGTTCCGCCTAAATCAATTCCTATATTGTACATAATTATATCTCCTTCTGTTTCAAACAAAATTAACAAGCAACATATAAACAACGGTTCCCGCCGCTATCGAAAGCAGCATATTCCGTTTCAGCAGATGCGCGCCTACAGTTACGACAAGCGCGATAAGTTCGGGTATTCCGTGAAATCCTGTTGTAACGTCAACGCTTTTAAAACAGTACACGACCAACATTCCCAAAGCCGCCCCCGGAAGTATTTTCCCAAGGTATTCGATATATTGCGGCGTCTTTTTCCCGAAAAGAATGAACGGCGTAAAGCGCGTAAGCATAGTCGCGGCGGTTGCGGCGGCAATCATAACGGTCATTTGCAAAGTGTTCATTTTCGGCTCTCCTCTCGTTCAATGCGTGGGCGGAGAAGAGTAAGAACGCCGATTATCAATGCCATTGACGCTATTATGAAATTGTCTTTTCCGAAAATCAGCAGACAGATAACCGATATCGCCAGACCGACCGCCGACCCCGTGTGATTTTTTTCCTTTAACCAATTGTCGAGAAAAATAACCACCATAAGCGCGGTCATCACGAAATCCAAACCTTTGAGCTGAATTGTGATAAACGACCCCGCCAATGCTCCCAGAGCCGCTCCGCTTACCCAATAGATTTGGTTGAGCAGAGTTACAAAGAAATAATACCACCCTTTGTCGATATTATCGGGAATTTCGGCGGTGCAGTTTATCGAAAAGCTTTCATCGCACATACCGAAAATCAGATAAAAACGCTTTTTACCAACATTCTTATATTTGTCGAGCATTGATATTCCGTAGAATAAATGCCGCGCGTTCACCATAAGAGCCATTATGAAAATGTTCAGCGGGTCGAACGCTCCGACAAGCATATCAACCGCGACAAATTCCATAGAACCCGCAAAAACAGCTGCCGCCATTATAATCGGAACGAAAGGCGGCAAACCACTTGTGCAGGCATAAATTCCATATGCCGTGCCGAGAAACAAAAAACCCGTCATAATCGGAACAGTTTTCGGAAAGGCGACTTTCAGAGCCGACAATACCTTATTATCCGATTGTTTCATAATATCACAGGTTCAGATCGGACATAATTTCCTCGCTGTCGGAATCCATACCCAGCTGATGGAGCAGATCCTTTGCCGCGTTATAACCCATCTTTTTCTGACGGTTGTTCATCGCCGCAACTTCAAGTATAACGGCGAGGTTACGACCGGGCTTTACAGGAATTGTAAGCAGAGGTACTTTTACGCCGAGAATAGTCATATAATGCGTATCAACGCCCATTCTGTCGTAAGTCTTTTCGGGATTCCACAATTCCATTTCAACAACCATATCGATTTTCTCGCTCATCTTAACCGAGCCGATACCGAACAGCTGACGAGCATTTACAATACCGATACCGCGGATTTCGAGGAAGTGACGGATATTGTCGGGTGAAGAACCTACAAGCGTGATATTGGACGCTTTGCGGATCTCGACCGCGTCATCCGCAATCAGTCTGTGACCGCGCTTGATAAGCTCAACCGCCGTTTCGCTCTTGCCGACGCCGCTTTCACCCATTATCAGAACGCCTTCGCCGTATATCTCGATAAGAACACCATGACGGGTAATCCTCGGAGCAAGCTGTAAGTTCAGAAACGCCATAAGCTTGGAAATAAACACGGTTGTGCTTTCGTCTGTGCGGAGTATCGGTATTTCATAGTTTGGCGCAAGCTCCATCATTTCGGGGAATACGTCAAGATTTCTTGTAATAATAAGCGCGGGGAAACGGTATGACAGCAGATCCTCAAAACGCTTTTTGCGGGTTTCGCTGTCCATACCCTCAAGATAGGCGTGTTCCATTTTACCCATAACCTGAACACGCTTGTTGTCGAAATAATCATAAAAACCCGCCAGCTGTAATCCTGGGCGGTTTGTATCGTTGTTGGAAATCAGTATATTTTCGCCGTTTTCGGGCATATACAATGTTTCGAGCTTCAACTCGTCTATCATTTTTTTCAGCGGGAACGAAAATTCCCTTGTTATTTCTTCCAGAGGCATAACTATGACCTTTCCGGAGCAATATACTCCAATATAAATTTACATATAATCATTATAACACATTATGTAAAATATTTCAAGTACTTTTACGTCGGTTTGTGGATTTTGCCTTGTCTGTTTTACGGTGACTTGTCATAAATGAAAAAAAATTCATAAATATGTTGAAAACGCGCGTGATTTGTGATATAATTATTATGTATCAAAGCGTGAAAAAAAGACGCGCTGAAGAATGGAAGAGGGATTGCCTGTGAATTGTGCCTTGTGGCTGAATAAACGAAAAGTTTTCAGTGCTTCGGAAATACACGAAAATCTTGATGTTGCCTCACTGCGCGGATATTTTCTTGCGGGCAGTCTTTTGGAGTGGCTTCGCAGCAACGGCGGCGAACAATATGCGGAAGCTCTGTTCCGTGTGTCCCCCGATGATGAGAATTTAAACGACAGAATTGCGGATATTTTTGGCGGAAAACCGTTGCCTGTCAAGACTTTCGGCGAAAATTTTCCCGCCGAGCAAGCAACCGCGGCAGAGCCGAACGGAATTGTGCCGTCAAGCGGTTCGTTCCCGTATTGGGAGCTGTCGTCGTTCGGGAAGCTCCGGGAGTTTTTGTCAAAGTTGCAAACGGGTTCCTCCGGCAGCTTTTCACAGTGGGAACAGTTGTTGTCAAGGTTCGCAAATTACGGTTCGTTTACGTCTTTTGGTTTCGGCAGCTTTTTCGGTTTCCATGAGTGGGAATGGGAGTGGCTTTATCGCTTGCTTTACGGCGGTTACGGCTCATTTACGCAGTCGAGTTTCGGTTCGTTTTGGCAAAGTTGGCAGTCGCTTTTCGGAAGCTTTCCGTTTGTGACCCTGAACGGATTTTCGGATATTTTCGCGAACAGCTTGTCGGAGAACGCCGTGATTGTTCCGCCGAAAGAGTTCCCGATACTTGACGAGTACGACAGGATTATGTTTGAAACCCTGCTGAAATGTCCTCTTGACCGCTACGGTTACGGGATACACAACATCTGACGGTTTTATTGCTTATTTGTTTATGAGTATAAGAAAGATCATTGTTTTTGTACTTCTTGCTTTATTGACATATATCGGAGTGTACACCGCTGTTTTCGGTTTAAGGCAATATTCTCTGTACAGCGGCGCAGAGCGGAATATGGATTATATGTCCGCAAACGAGTTACAGCCGAAACTGATTGTTGCGGGGCATACACAGACGGTGACAAGAAAACTGTACAGCGATGAAGTTCATAACGAGATTTTTGGCATTCCTGTCGGAAATAGCAAAGAACGTTGCTATTATGTTATGCCGCTGGGGTATGAGGAAAAATCAGAAAATCAGAAAGACTGCGTTATTGCCGCGACAGACCCCAACGATATAGAAGAAATTGACAAACTGCTGAAAAACGACCCTCGGCCGAACGACCCGAACACCCCGGGCTTTGAGTTTCGCGGTGTGATAATGGATATGTCAGACGCGATATTTCAGCTTTTCAGGGATTATTTGTGGGAAGTTTACGATACCGATTTCAATATCTACTCTCACAAAAATGTATCGGATAATCTTGTGCAGTACACAAATTTTTTAAGCAGTGATACCGCGGATAATTATATTGTTTTGATAATAGCGGGCGGTGTATGCGCTGTTGTCGGCGTGGCGTTGTTTGTTTTATTGGCTGTGAGAACATACAGGAAAAAAACATTATTATGACTAATCATAGTTTGTACTCCGGTTTACGTTTATTTACGGGGAATTCCCGATATTATTATTTTTTATTTCAAGGAGATTATTATGAGAATTTTGAAATCGTCCATTGCGTTTATTGTTATCGCGGTTATGGGAATCTTTCTGCTTGTTATGGCAATAAGAGATAAGATTGAACTTTCAAAGCCGCCGGCAAAAATAGAAGATATGACCGAAAAGGATTTTTACAACGGACGTTTCGTGGAGGGCGATATTTACGAAATCTGGGGTGAATACGCAACTCTTAAAGAATCGAAATCTATGTTCGGTATACAGTACAGCACCAAAACAACGTCGCATTATTATTTAATGCCGCTTGAAACATTGTACATAACAGGCGAGCCGAAATTCATATCTTTATCTGTGAGAGATTCAAACGATATGTTTACCGCAGAGAAAATGGCGGGAGAATTTGAGGATTACGCAAACACGAATTTTGAGGATATATCAAAATTTGTGACAACAATGCACGTTAAAGGAAAAATCACAAAGCTCCCGAAAGACGGTATTAAGATATTTGATGATACTCTTAATGAGTTGGGATTTTCTTCCACGACAGACGCTGTACATTACGTTATCAATGTCGGAAATGACGGAAGCGGCACTTCTTATGAGTTGATAATCGGTATTGTTGTAACGCTTGTCGGACTTGGCGGCACGGCAATCTCGGTCATTCGCGGAATACGCCGTGGATATTGATGAATGCAATACATATCGCCTCTTTTGCGCCAGCCGCTGCAAAGGGTAAAAAAGAACCCGCCGTTGAGGATTTCGACTTGTACTGCACCGCCTTGTCCGCTTTACAGTGGCGAAAAAACGGCGGTACGATTACAATGTGCTGTGACAGAGCGTTTGCGGAATACTATAAGCTGATAGGCTTTGAAAGCCTGTGGGACAATATAAACGTATGCGTAGCTGATGATTTGGAGGGCATTGACCCGCTGATGTTCTGGGCGGGCTGCAAGCTGCTAGCGTTGCGAGAAGTTGACGCGCCCGTGGTTATGCTTGATACGGATTTTATCGTGTGGAACAATCCGCAATTCGGTGAAGAAATAATCGCGGCTCACCGTGAAAACATATCCGATGATATATACCCGCCGCTTTCGTTTTTTAGAACAAAATCGCACATTATCCCCGATTTTTCGGAGAGCGTTCTGCCGCTTAACACCGCGTTTTTGTATATACCCGACAACGATTTTAAGGCGTTTTACACGGGACAGGCAATTGCGTTTATGAAATCGGCGGAGAAAAACGATGATTTTCTGAAATATATGGTGTTCGCGGAACAACGGCTTGTGGCTATGTGCGCCGATTATACGGGTACTCCCGTGAAAACTCTGCTTGACAAAGACGTGTTGTTTCGTCCGCAAAGCGATTTCACGCACCTTTGGGGTGCTAAACAGGCAATGCGCGATCATCCTGAACTGCGCCGTGATTTTGTCGCAAGATGCCGCGCACGGCTGATTAACGATTTCCACGATTACGCGTATATTGCGGAAATTATCGACGGTCTGCAAGCGTAACGGCGAATATTTTCCCGATAATCACACAAATTAAGAGCGTATAATAAAAACGGAGTGTGATTTTATGGGTATTCGCGCGGAAAATATCGTTAAGCATTATGAAGTGGGCGGTCAGCTTGTGCGGGCGCTTGACGGCGTTTCGCTTGACATAGCGGACGGCGAATATGTGACGATTGTCGGATCGTCGGGTTCGGGAAAATCAACGCTGATGAACATTCTCGGCTGCCTTGACACTCCGACTTCGGGTAAATATTACCTTGACGATTATGATGTGAGCGAGCTTTCCGACAGGGAACTTTCAGAAATCCGCAGCCGCAGAATAGGTTTTATTTTTCAGAGCTTTAATCTTATTCCGAGCCTAACCGCTCTGGAAAATGTGGAATTGCCGCTGATTTACCGAAGATTGCCCGGACAGCAGAGGTCGGAGATCGCGCGGAACGCGCTTGAGAGCGTCGGACTTACCGAACGGGCAACTCACCGTCCCGCCGAACTTTCGGGCGGACAGCAGCAGAGGGTGGCAATCGCGCGGACAATTGCCGCCGAACCGCAGATAATCCTCGCGGACGAACCTTGCGGAAATCTTGACAGCCGTTCGGGTGCGGAAGTATTGGATATACTTGATAATCTGAATCGAAACGGCAAAACCATTGTTATGATAACTCACAACGAGGATACCGCGCGCAAAGCACAGCGGCTTGTGCGAATATCTGATGGTAAATTGTTAGGAGGTTAATTATGACTTTGCAGGAGATAATCGATGACAGCGGCAGGATAGTGTTTTTCGGCGGGGCAGGAGTGTCTACTGAAAGCGGTATTCCCGATTTTCGAAGTGCGGACGGACTTTATTCGCAGAAATATGATTATCCGCTCGAACAAATTGTCTCGCACACGTTTTTTACAAAGCGTACCGAAGAATTTTACAGATTTTACCGCGACAGAATGATTTTCCCCGACGCAAAGCCGAACGCGGCTCATCTGAAATTGGCGGAGCTTGAAAAAGCGGGCAAACTCCACGCGGTGATAACGCAAAATATTGACGGACTTCATCAAGCGGCGGGAAGTAAAAACGTTATCGAGCTGCACGGAAGCGTTCACAGAAATTACTGTATGAAATGCGGAAAATTCTATCCGCTTTCAGCAGTGACAGAGAGCGAGGGTGTTCCGAAATGCGACTGCGGCGGCACGATAAAGCCTGATGTGGTTCTGTATGAGGAGAGTCTTAAAAGCGAGGATATTGAAAACGCAGTT
>JALEQE010000111.1 GCA_022766825.1 Oscillospiraceae bacterium
TATAGTGCGTTCGCCTTTTTGTGCGGCACGTCCTGTGCCGCTTTGGCGAACGCCTTCCGACTTCGTGTCGGCGGCAGATTGTACAAATTGAGCGCAGGTGGGCTGGTCTGTCGGTCAGCCCCTCTGGCACTGCGTGCCACCACCCCCAGCAGGGGGAGACACGCCCATCAAGCGAAATTTTGTACACGCATTATGCGCTTCGCGCAAAACGCTATGCCGGAAAATACGCAAGCAAAGGCGTTAGCCGTTAATTGTGCGGTGTTGCCTCAAGCAAAGTATCTTAAAATGGTAATTTATTCTTGACTAACCGCATTTATTAGTGATATAATGATATAAATCTGAAATATTTACTTTCGGGGGCGGAATAATGACAGAATTACTTATAAAAACATTTATAAAAAATCACGGCGACACGGAAAATCCGTCCGTTCGCTCTACATACGGAAAATTCGCGGGAAAAGTCGGTATTGTCTGCAACGTACTTTTGTGCGTTGGCAAATTTATCGCCGGTATTTTATCGGGAAGTCTTTCGATTTCGGCGGATGCGATGAACAACCTTTCCGACGCGTCATCAAGCATAATCAACCTTATCGGGTTTAAGCTTTCGGAAAAATCCGCCGACAGCGAACACCCATACGGTCACGGACGATATGAATATCTCGCGGGATTTATGGTAGCCGCGCTTATCATCGTAATCGGCGCGGAACTGCTCCGCGACAGTATCTCGAAAATTATTCACCCGACCGAGGTTATTTTCGGCATACTGCCGATTATCGTGCTTGCGGTTTCGATACTTGTAAAGCTGTGGATGATGTGTTTTTATCTGAACATAGCAAAGCGCATTAAATCGGAAACGCTGAAAACGTCCGCCGCCGACAGCCGAAACGATGTTTTCTCAACGACAGCCGTTCTCGCCGCGCTTATTATCGCGCATTTTTCGGGTATCAACCTTGACGGAATTATGGGTGCGATTGTCGCAGTGGTAATCCTGATAGGCGGTATCGGGCTTGTCAAGGAGGCTATGAGCCCGCTCCTCGGAAAAGCTCCGAGCGATGAACTTGTTGAAAGCATACGCGAAAAAATACTCTCGTATGACGGAATACTCGGTACGCACGACCTTATGATACACGATTACGGTCCGGGAAGAATGTTTGCGTCCGTACACGTTGAAGTTCCCGCGGATATGTCGCTTGTGGACTGCCACGATATAATTGACGAAATAGAGCGTGATTTTCTCGCAAACGGAATGAATATGCTTGTTCACCCCGACCCCGTCGTATCCGACGATACGGAAACAGGAAAAGCCACCGCCGCTCTTATGGAAATTATAAACGGCATTGACAAGCGAATTACCGTACACGATATAAGAATAGTCGGCGCGCCCGAACCGAAACGTGTGATATTCGATTGCGTTCTGCCGCCGAATACGGAACACACACATTCCGAAATCCGTGACACGGTAACACGGCGTTTGTGCGAAAAATACCCCGATTGCCGCGTGTCAATCACGTTTGACGACGGTTACGCAAGTATCCCGAAATCAAGCGCGGAACAGGAATAAAAATACCGCATACGGGCTTTCCGTATGCAGTATATTATTATCTGAACAGCGTGCATTGTCCGCTTTTGCGGTAGTAATCAATCCGCGCCTGTATGACATCTCGCGTTGTCTTGTAGTATTTTGCCAAACAGTCTATGCAGAAAAACTCTTGAACGTTGCGGGAAATCAGCTTTTGATTTATCGCAATGTCGTCACTGCCGAGTTTTGCGCCACATTCTTTGCAGGTTTTCCAGTTTGCCATTACTTCACTTTAACAACCTTTGCGCGGAGAACCATACAGCCGTGCGGAGGAACAACCGTGCAGAAACGCTCGGTAAATGTGCCGAGTTCCTTGTGTTCCCAACAGTCGTAAATGTCAAGACCTCTGCCCGAAGCCGTTGTAAGACCGATATCCCAGAACTGCAAGCTCATTTCGCCCTCACGGTCGCCGAAGTTGAACAGACCGATTGCGTAAGAACCGTCGCTCATCGGCTTTACAAGAGAAAATACGTTTTCGGGGTTGTTCCACTGCTTGATACAGTAAGGCGCGCGGCACTCGATATCCTGATTTATCGCGATAACGTCCTTGTTGGTGAGAATATTCTTTGTCGCGGGTGTCATATGACGAATATCACAGCCAATCATAAGCGGGCTGTCCATAAGCGCCCACAGCGAGAAATGCGTTTTGTATTCCTCGTCGGTGCAACCGCCCAAACGCGGTTCGCTCTTCACTTTATCGGCGTCGGTCATAACAGCGACATCACCCTCGGCGGTATCCGCGGAGTTTATCCATTGGTTAATTGAACCGCCGTACATACCGACAACAAGCATATCAATATCGTTGTGGCAGTAATTTCCGCCGTAGCACTCGTTGCCTATCTGAGAAAGCGCAAGACGCTTAATGCTCTCCCAGTTATCTTGAATATCGCCCGTTGAACGGAACATATGCGCTCCGCTCTCTCTTATCCACTTATAAACGTTGTCGTTGCCCCAGTTGCACGCGGAGAACACAATATCCCGTCCGCAGTTACGCAAAGCGGTACTCATTCTCTTATAGAGGATTTCGCCGGGAATGTTGTCGGGCTTGTAGCAGTAATCGTATTTAAGGAAGTCAACACCCCACTCGGCGAAAGTTTCCGCGTCGTCAAATTCGTGCTCGAAAGAACCGGGGTGACCGCAGCAGGTGTGAGTACCCGCGCACGAATAAATGCCGAATTTCAGCCCCTTTGAATGAACATAGTCCGCAAGTGCTTTGATACCGTGCGGGAATTTGATGTGGTCGGGAACGAGTTTGCCGTCCTTGTCGCGCTGTTTCTCGCTCCAGCTGTCGTCTATAACGACATACTCATAACCCGCGTCTTTCAGACCCTCGGATACCATTGCGTCAACCGCCGTTTTAATAAGTTCCTCGTTTATTTCCCACGAGAAAGTGTTCCACGAATTCCACCCCATAGGCGGAGTAAGTGCCAAATATTTGTCCTGCATAGTGCCTCTCCTTAAAATTCGATATTGCGGGAAACCCGCGTTAGTAATATTGTATCATAAAGCGCAAAAAAATTCAAGGGCTTTTGTATAATTTCTCAAAAAATGCGGCTCTCCCCAAAAACGGGGAGAGCCGCGCCTAATTCGTAATTATTATATGTTATTGAAGACACCCACAAGAGAATCAAGCTCTGACGAGCTCAATGACGAAAAGGTTATGACGGAAACATAATCACCTCTGAATATAGGCACCTGACGCTCGTATATGTTAACACCGCCGATATTTACCGAAATATTGAAGCAACGTGTGCTTTTGCCGAGAAAATCGGTTTTGCCCTCGGTTATCTGCGCCGATGAATCAATCGCGCTCATTTGCGTTTTTACCGTTTCCAACCCTTTCTTATAATATTCATCTTCGCTCAGACTTTTTCCGTAAGTCTTTTTTACGTCCTCGACTACGATATTTATGTTTGAATTGTCAAGCTGACGTACGGCGTACATATCAAGAACAATACCTTTTTTCTCAAAAGACGATTTGGTGCTGCCGGTGGTCATATCGGATATGCCGTTCATCTTTGCAAGGCTTGTATCATCTGAAAGCGTCCATCCCGAACCCAATTCCGCTTTCACTCCAAGAAACGATGACGTGTAAGTCGTACCGCTTGATGTTCCGTGAGTGTAGGCTTTGCTTGAACTGCACGCTGTTACAACCAGTGATAAAGCGCAAATCAGAATAACCGTGATTATTTTTCTTACGTTCTTCATTGTTTTTCTCCTTAAAGTATATATTTTTAGATACGAATAGATTATACCATAAAAAATCGCGATTTTCAATTACCGTTTTTCACAAACTTTTCACATTGTCGCGGCTATTATTAGGGAAATATTTACAGTCCCTCAAAATCGAACTTCGGCGTATATTCCTCATTTGCGGAGCTTTTTTCCTGCATAAAGCCCTCCAGAGCCGCCTCATAAACGGCGTCCAAAGCCTTTTGGTATTCAAACGTGGTCAACCGCCTGTTCATTTTCGCAAACCGGGGGTCTGTTTTGACTTTCCCGAACGGCGTATATTGGCTCATCAAACTGAACAAAATTTCGCCGCCGAACCGCTCTCCCAACTTCTTTATTATCTCTACAGAATCCTTGTAATGATTAGGCAGAACCAAGTGCCGCACGATAACGCCGCTCTTAATCGCGCCGTTTTCGTCAAACGACGGCTTTCCCGTCTGCCGAACCATTTCCGCGACAGAGTTCATTGCCGTATCGAAATAATTCGGCGCGGCGGACAGCGTTTTTGATAACTCCTCGCTGTAGTATTTCACATCGGGGAGATAAACGCTGACAATACCGTCAAGCATACGCAAAGTTTCCACACGTTCATAACCACCCGAATTGTACACTATCGGCAAACGCAAGCCCTGTTTTTTCGCAATCTCGATACTGTTTATAATCTGCGGTACAAAGTGCGTGGGATTTACAAGGTTGATATTCTGCGCGCCTTTGTCCTGTAATTCAAGGAAAATTTCCGCAAGCCGCTCCTCCGAGATTTCCCGCCCGACATTCTCCGAACTTATATCGTAATTTTGACAGAACACGCACTTCATCACGCACCCCGAAAAGAATACCGCGCCGCTCCCGCGCTCTCCCGAAACGCACGGCTCTTCCCAGAAGTGGAGCATTGCCTTGGCGGCGGTTATTTTGTCGCCCATTCCGCAGAAACCGCGCTTTTGCGCTCGGTCAACTCCGCACATACGCGGACAAAGTTCGCATTTCATATCATCACCTCACACAATGAAATCGCCGCTTTTTCGGCGGCGATTAAATTATAAATTCTTATTCAGCGATTGCCCTGTGGCTCTGCCAACGGTCGCGCTGTTGTAATAGCCGATTTTCTGCTTGGTCTGTTTAAGCTGTTCAAGCTCGCGGCGGGAATCGGTGCGGCGTTCTTTAAACTGCCCCGAAATCACCTTGTCCTTGTCAACAATACGCTGTTTCGTAACGGTGATATTCCTCTGCAAAAGTCGGATTTGGTTGTGCTGCTCGTCAAGCTCGACATTCACATAACTGCCGTTAATCAGATGATTAAGCAGTTTCTGTTCTTCGGGCGCTTCGCACTCAACGGCTGTTTTAAGTTCTTCTTTAAGGTCTTCGAGGGTATCGATAAGCTCGTTTCTGGCAATAAGAGCCTCTTGCAAAATCTCAATATCGGCGTTTACCATATTATCGGTCTGTTTTTCATATTCCTGCAACGTTTGCAGAATTTTCGTCATAAGCTCGATAACTTTCGTGCACACAAAAAGCTCTGCCATATAATTACCCTTCTTTCATAAAAGCAGCCCACGCTACTTTTGTTTTTTCTTATTCGCCTTATCCTGCGCCTCTATTTCTTCTCTTGTCATCTGACTTATCTGCGTCCAAGCGTCACGCAATTCCGCAATCATCGGAACGACTTTTTTAAGATCAGTCAAATCCTTGCTGACGTTCGCTTTGACAATAGTTTTATAAAAGAATATGTACAGATCGTCAAGATTTTTAGATATCGGAATCGACATATCCAAAGCCTCACGGAGTGCGTCAATGCAGTCTTCCGCCCGGATAAAAGCGTCGTTGGATTTCGCATAGTTCTTCTTCTCCACAAAATCCATTCCGATAGCACATTGTTTTTCGATCTCGCTGTACAGTCTTATAACAACCTCCACGGGAGTCATTGTTTCAACCGACTGTTTTTTATATTGAGCATAGGGATTAACCATAGCTTTTTACCTCATTTTCGGATTATTACACACCCATTCCCAGACTGCTTGTAAAGTTTGATATATAACTTTGCTGTTCGTTAAATTCGCTCTGCATTTTTTCAAGGTTGGTGAATACTTTCCACCAATATTCCTCTTTTTGGTCATAACGATCCTGCAACTGCTCGATACGCTTGTTGATACGCTCCATTTCCTTGTAAATAGCGTTGTCTTTCGCGGAAGTACCCGTTTCAAGACCCGCCTTGCGTACCAGAGTACCCTTTACCTTACCGGTGTCCTTAACAGCGTCGTCAATCGCGGCAGCAACTTTCTTCATAATTCCGTTTTCGGAATCCGTGAACAGCTTTACGATAGCGTCGGGATTTTCGTCAAATGCCTTGTCAAGCGCGTCCTCGTCAAGCTTCAGCTTGCCGTGGTCGGAATAGTCGGACGAGGTCTTGATACCCATATTGTACAGTCCGAATTTTGTTCCGTCTTCAAGCTCAACAGAGCCGTACAAAGCGGTTCTTATCTTCGACATAACGCCCATAATTGTGCTGTCGTGATAGAGCAAACCTTTCTTTGCGGCGATTTCCCACTTTTCGACTTCCTTGTCGGACATATCCTCTTTTTCCTCGTCGGTAAGAGGCTCGTAATAATTCTTGTTGCTGTCCTGCGGACGAGCGGTGTAAACATAACCGTTCACATCGTCAATCATCTGATTGTAGTCCTTGACGAAATCCTTTATCGTCTGCTTAATATCGGTGTAGTCCTTTTCAACGTTTACGGTAATGGTCTCGCTGTCTGTCGGGTCTACATCGGAGAAATCGAACTTAATGCCGTCAAGTTCGTATGTATTGTCGTTGTGATATACATCAACACCGTCAATGTTTATTTTCGCGTTTGTTCCGTTCGTAACCTGTGCCGTATCTGCCAAACCGAGAGCCTGCGTCAGTGTATTCGACGCGTCAACATCAACATCTCCGCCCGAACCCTTGTCGTTCGCGGTAAGAACAAATCTGCCCTCCAGCTTGGAATACGTCATTGTAACGCCTGCGTCGCTCTTGTTCACAGCGTTAATCAGATCAGCTATTGTCGCGTCCTTGTCAACGGAAATTTCCTTGCCGTTTATCGTCATTGAATAGCCGACAGAGTTTCCTTCGTCGTCTGTTTTATTCATTGCGATACCCATTTCGGACAGCTTTGTGTTGTCCGCGATATAGCTTGACGCCGAGCCTTTTTTCAAACCGAACGTTGCGTCGCAAGTGGAAGTCATTGTAAACTCCACAGCCGAACCGTCAACAAACTTCGCGGTCATCGAAGAACCGCTCAAAGTGAACGAAACGCCCTGCTCAAACGCAAACGCGTTGTTAAGTGCGTTTGTGAGATTTGTGGTGTTAAGGTCGGACGCCGCGTCCGCACTTGTGTATTTGAAATTAGCCTCGTTCATTTCCGTTTCGGTAACTTCCGTATCGGAAGAAATGTTGTACGCCTTTCTGTACGCGGCTTTTTTCAGTTCAAGGAACTGATTGTTTACATTCGTATCGCTCCCACGTCCGTCAAAATAAGTGGACGAAACAGTCTCGAACTCTATGTTCTTTGTAACGGGGTCTCCCGTGTAGTGGTTCGCGAAAGTAACCGAAATGGAACTCGTACCCGTAAGTGCCGCCGAGGGGTCGATTGCGACTTTTTCCGCCGCCTTACCAAGTCCGAAGTTGCCCGTTTTTTCGGTTACGGTCACAGCAGTGTTACCGTTGACTACAAATCCGAATGAACCGTCTGCTTTTATTTCCGCCTGAACAAAATTATCGGTTCCGTTTGTCGTTCCGAAAGCGTCCGTAAGTTCGCTGTTCAGACTGCTGAGAATCTCGTCCTTGTCCGCGCCCGAAAACTCAACCGTTTTTGAAACGCTGCCGACTTTAACATCAAGCGAAAAATTGTATTTTCCGTCAGCGTCCGCCGTACCGTCCGCTATTGCCTTGTCAATATCAAGCTTGAAATTCGCAGGAGCAACTGTGCCGCCCTTGCGTGTTGCCGCCGTTGCGAGCTGATCCACTTTGATCTTGTGAGTGCCGGGTGTGGACTTTGAGTCAGTCGTTACTTTCAGTCCGCTTTCCTTGCCTGATTTTGTGGTAAGGGTGGACTTGAACTTTGAGAACGACGACGGGCTCATCAGATAAGTGTCGCGTTTGAGTATATCGAAATACTTGCTCTTGAACGTGGTGAGCTTTGACGTAACGTCACGGTACTGTTCCTGCTGCCATTGCAGCTTCTGAAGCTTTTTGTTCTGAGTGTCTATTTTTGTCTGATAAGCGGACATCATCTGCTCGATCATAGCCTCGGTATCAAAACCCGAGTTTACACCGCTTAAACGCATTACATCACTTGACATTTTATGTATCCTCCCGTGTTTTGTGAGAATTTAAAAGCTGTTTGATTGCCGTTTCCGAGGATTGAGCCGCCTGCTCGTTTGTGCTGCGGAGGGTTTTAAGCTCGCTGCGGTATATCTTTACCTCTTTCGGAGCGTTAATTCCGATTTTCACTTTGTCCTTGGATATTTCCAGAACAGTAACCTCGATATTATCGGAAATCGTTATGCTCTCATCGTGCTTTCGCGTTATTACCAGCATATCACTCCTCCTCCGAATATACAGGGTACTTAAATTCATAATCTTCCAGAATTGTCTGTCCCGCAATGTTGTTTTTGGTGTTCAGAATAATAGGACAACGGAGATTTATCGTTGTTTTCTTGTAATCATCGGGAACAATCGCCACCGCGAGTAACCGCAGGCTGTCGTTCTCCGAAACCTCCAGCATCGACTGCATTTCATCGTCTATCTCAAACTTATAGTCGGGGTAGATCTGCCACGGGTCATAAACCACGAAACACGGTTCTTTGCTGTCAACCGCCTGAAACCACATAGGAAACTGATCCTCTCCCAGCGGGCTTAAAAGCGTGTACCGCGTTGTGTTCTCAAAACCGATTATCCCTTTCGGAACGGTGATTATCGTGCTTTCGTCAATTTCAACTTCGCCAAAATCTCTTGTTGTTATCTTCATATTATCTTCCTCTTACTTTCGGGAGTTTCAACCCTTAACATCAAATTTGGGAGGCTTGTAGTTGGGGTTCGCGCTTGGCGGAACGTAAAGCGGTTCGCCCACATACTCTATTTCCACTCTCGGCCTGTCGCGAACGATAAATTCCACGCTGCCCGGAATAAATTCCATCGGCGTTTCCTGGCTTATATCCCAGTCAATATCCTGAGAACCCATCTGATATTCAATGTTCAGCTGTCCCTGGTCGAACGTAACGTCCGCACCCTCTTTGGGGAGAAAGTCCATTATCGTCTGGACAGTTGCACCCGCTCTCGCGTTGTTAAGCGCGATTTCGCTCGGTGACATACCGCGCGCCAATTCGTCGCCCTCTGCGGCGACCTTTGCTGTTCCCTGAAAAGCTATTGAAAAGCCTTCCTGCGCTTTTTGCTGTAGCATATCGCTGTCATTCATATGACCGTAACCCAGGCTCTTCCGTGCCTCATAGGTGTCGATATTGAGTTTCAGCGGTTCTGCCTCCATTACATAGCCGCCGTCTTTCGTCTTGATATTCACCTTTGGCTGAGAATAGTCGTCGTTATGTTCAAATTTCGCGTTTGTTACTTTTATCTCGATTTTTATCGGGATCGTGGTTATTTCAAGCAAATTCGGGATCAATTAAAACACCTCCTGTGGTTTAATATGCCTCGCTATATGTTCGGCGCTGATTTATTTAATATAGTTGAAAATGCTGTTCGGTACTACCGAACTTGACATTTGCAAGCAAGCATTATACAGAGCCTCGTATGTTTTCCAGAGCGTGATTTCCTTTTCCGCGTCGGTAACTTCGAGTTCATTCTGACGTTCCGCGAGATTCGTTTCTCTTGTCGTCAGCTTCTCAATGTTGAAGTCTATAAAGTCCTCGTTACAGCCTAAATCGGCGATCTGAACAAGCAGATGTTCATTCGAAGATACTATTCTGTCGATACATCCGTTCGCATAATCTATATCGCCCTCGCGCAATGCTCTTGCCGCGTCAATGGTAAGCTGTATGTAGTTGTTGGAATAGATGACATCTCTCTGAGTTATTTCGGGGTCGTCTTCCTTGCCCACAAGCATTGAGGTCACGGAAACAGGATCGCCGTTATACGCGGTAACAACACCGTCGCCGTCAATTGTGACGTTATTCTGAAGACCGTCCCTGCCGAACGCGGTGACAAGCGCGCCCTGAATACTGCTAACTGTCTGATCCTTATCGGCGCTCGCCGTGAAATTTATCAGCTTCGCCTTGTTGTTATAAACCACTTTAAGCGAATATTCTTTTCCGTCTGACAAGCTGTTCAGATCAACGGTATATTTCGCGCCCTTTGTAGGCTTTATAGCTGTTTGAGTCGAAGCGGGATTCTGCACTTCCGAGATAGTTACAAAATCACCTGACGCATTGGTAATGTTTACGGCTTTTGTACTTCCCATCGGCTCGGAAAGCGTAAGACCCGAAGGCAGTGCCGCCTTGAGGTTGTTCAGGGTGTCGGTCGTTGTCGCGCCGCCCTGGAACTGAACCGCCGTTCCGTTTATTTTCACGGTATACGTTGTTCCGTTATTGAGCTTAACAAGGTCTATCTGATCATAGTGCGTGGATTTAACCGCCGCGCCGTTTACGTCCGTGCCTGTAATTTTAAGGGTATCCTTTACGGTAACTTTCGCGCCCTCGGCCGACAGACAGCCTTTCGTCACAGGGTTTGTCGAAACCGACACCAGATGATTTCCGTCGCTGTCCTTGCCGAATGCGTCGTCCAGCGCTGCTTGCAGGTTAGCGATAGTGTTGTTCTCGCGCGTTTCGGGATCGGCGTCACCGTCCGCTCTGAAGCTTACGGATTTCGTTATCGAACCCATTGTAACATCGATTGAGTATTCTTTATTATCTTCCAAAGCTGCGAAATTCAGTTTGAACTTGTCGGTGTAACCCGCGTCATTGTCGATTGTCAGCTTCTCGGCGGTTTTGTGATATTCGTTGTTTACAGCGTTTACAAGACTGCCTTCCGAATAGATAACACCGTTTTCGTCAACAGTCGGCTGCTTTATTTTGTCGTAAGCTACTTCCTTTTTGAAAGCGTCCTGCAATTTGCTGTTGATTTCGGCAACATTATCCGCGCGCTTTGCTTTTCCGGTAAACTCGATCGTTTTCTTGATATTTCCCGCGTAAACGTCAATGCAGTATTTTCTGTCGGGTTTTATCGTATTGAGATCTATATCCGCCGTACCTTTTTCCGCACCGCAGCCTGTAATCTTCGCACCGTTGAAAGATATATCCAAAACCGACTGCGGATCTGCCTGCAAGGTATTCTCGTCTAACGACATACCCAAACCAATATCAACGGTAACGGGCGTCGAATATGGGAAACTGCTCGGATCGTCCAAAGCGTTGACGGGAATACCGTGATAGCATACCGTGTTGAGATTTCCGTAGCTGTCCTCCTCAATGGTAAACGGCATTGAGTCGTCGCTTTCGCCGCCGAAAATCGCGCGCCCCGCCGTATCCGTGTTGAATATCGAGCAAAGCTCTTTCGCGATTGTTTCAAGCTGCTCGGAATAAATCGCATAATCCTGCGTATCCTTTGTTGTATTGCAAGCCGCGACAAGCGTTTCCCTGACGGTCGCCATTTTCTCCGAAACCTGCAAAAGCGAGGTTTCCGCCTCCGTATAGAATTTGTCCGCCACGCTGAGATTTTCCTTGTACTGCGCCGAATTGTAAAGCGACCGCCTTACGTTCAGAGCTTTCGCCGCGGAAAGCGGAGCTTCGGACGCTCTCGAGAATTTTCTCGCGGTGGTAATACGGTTCTGACACTGGCTTTTCATCGTCATCAGGCGGTTGAGGTCGCGGTTGTAACCTCTGAGTATTGTTGAATTTGTTATTCTCATCTGTTACCTCCGCAAATTACAATCCCACTCTGCCCGTGCCATTTATCAGCTTGTCGAGCATATCGTCCAGCGTTGTCAGCATTCTTGAAGAAGCGTTATACCACTTCGTATAATTCAGCATATTGATGCCCTCTTCGTCCATCTGCGGCGCGGAAACATCATCGCGCGCGTCAAGGAGTTCATCAACGGTGATTTTCGCCGTTTCATTGCGGCTTGTTTCATATTCAATCGTTTGTCCCAACCTGTTGGATATAAACGAAATGTATTCAAAGTAACTGCCCTTGAAATCGTGACAGTTGCCGAACTCTATATTGCTGTTATCAAACTGCGAGAACAGATACTTGACATTCGTGTTCTGCAAATTTACAATTCCCGTGACCTCATCGCGTTTTTCGTCATATCCGTATTCGTACATTCCCGTCATCTCGTTAAAGTGGCGAACCTTTCCGATCATTGTCGGGTCTTCGCGCCAGCTGTCCGAAACCTGAATATTTCCCGCTGTGATAAGCGCGTCGTCCGTTGACGGTGTAAACATTGCTCTGCTCGGGTCTTCGTCAGCGCCATTCGCTTTATTCAGCGTATCGGCAACCGTCCTCGCGAAAATGTTGATAGCGGACTTGAAATAAGCGATACCGTAATTGCTGTTCTGACCGCCCGCCGCGTAAACGCCGTTGCCGTTTATCATATCCTGATACGCTTTCAGCGTGCCGCGCGTGAGAAGAACGTCCTGTCCGTTCTCGAAATACAATTCCGCCGTACCGTATTGGTCGTAATCTTTCATAAATATGCGGCTGTTTTTCTGCTCGATACCGTCAAGTATCTTAACGCCGCCCATAGACACGTCAAACGTGCCGTTTGAGTTCTGATTGAACGTAATCTCGCCGTAAGTCGCAAGCTCGTCTATGTAAAGGTTCATTTGGTCGTAAAGCTCGTTCGGACCGTAACCCTCGGCATAGTGGAACTTTTCCTTTTCAATGCGAACGTTCAGCTGCTGCATTTCGCCGAGCAGCTTGTTGACATACTCCACGTTGTCATTCAGTTCATTTACATAAGTATCCTCAACCTGTTTCAGCTGTCCGCTGTAATCGTTCAGCAAGCGGCAAAGGTTGACAGCGGCGTTCACCGTGATTGTCGCAACTTCGGAACTGTCGGGCTTTTCCTCGGAATAGTCCTGCAAGGCATTCCAGAACTCCTGCGTTTTATATTGCAAACCGTCGCTCTCAAAGTTATCAAGAATATCCTCTATATCTCCGAGGATATCGATTTTCTTATCCGTTTCCGCTTCCAGCGAAACGTTTTCACGGTAACGCTTGTCTATGTAGGTATCGCGTATTTGGCTTACGCCGTAAGCGTTTACGCCCTGACCTTGCATTGAGAGCATATTGCTCTTTGACGACCAGCGCGGCTCGCCGAGTCCGCTGACGTACATCGAATACATATCGACGCGCTGTCTTGTATAGCCGGGTGTGTTAATATTGGAAATGTTGTTGCCGACAATATCCTGATTTTTCTGCGCTATCATAAGAGTGCGCTTCTGAGTTTCAAAACCTAAAAATGTAGGGCGCATTTCAAAGCCTCCGTATTCCGGGATTGTATTAAACGTTTCGCATTGCCTTTGCCGCAGACTGACCGCCCGCGACCTTTGCGGCGTTTTTGTTATATGTTTCGGGTTTGTTTACTATGCCCGTTTGATCCACAATTTCTTTTTGGTTGTCCAGCTTTCGCTTGACTATTTCTGTTGTTTCCTTGTTGATTTCGGTGATGTTTTCGACAAGATCGGTAAGCTGTGCGCTCAGCATTCTGATTTTCGGCTTGTATTCTTCGGGCGCGTCGTCCGCAAGCTCGGACAGCTTTTTATCCTCAATGCCCAGCCCCTTGAAAAGCGCAAGCCGCTTGTCCTCCAACGAACGGCTTTTCATAACGAAAGCCTGTTCGTCGTTCAGCGAATCCGTAAGCCATTTGAGGTCGTCCTGAAGAATCTTTGTGTGCTTTTTCATCAGGAAAACCGTAAGCTCCCTGTAAAAATCCACATCGATCTCCAGACATTTCACAACCGCGTCGGCTGTTCGCTTATCCATATAATCACCCCATTATAATCAATGCCGCAAGCTCCTCGCTTGAAAAATCATTTGCCGATTTTCCCGCGTCAACTATTTCCTGCGGAGTGGCGCTTGCGTTCACTTCGTTCGCGATATCCGCTTTTGCGGCGGCGATCGCGGCGGCGAAACCAAACTCTACTCTGTCGGTATTGTTCTTGACGGGAACGGCGGCGCTTGCCTTTTTGGGCGCACTTGTCTTTGTTGTCTTGTATGCGGAATATACTCCTCCGATACCTTTTATCTCCATAGTGCCGACCTCCCTTATGTTCTGCTTAGTTGTCATTGAAGAGAAACGTGTTAAAACGTTGCCTAACCTGTTGGCGCGGCTGTTTGGGTATAGATTCCCCTTCTAAAATATTATCGGCAAACATATATAAAACTTTAGTACGCCAGAACTATTTTCGTTAAAATTATACAAAAAGCGCACCTCTTTTCAAAGGTGCGCTGTATATTTCTTACAAGAACAATTACGATAAAATTGTTCCTGCCGCGCCGAGCGTCAAATTGTTTGAATCCCCGAAAACTCCGCACACTCTGCTGGAAAGAAGAACGTTCTGCGTTTTGAACGTATATGTGTTTGTGTCGGAAGTGATCTGATTCTGACTGTATGCCGTCCACTCAACCCTGGGGATGCAAGTCTTGTAATCAAGCGCCGTAAGGGTAGAGCTGGGATCGGCAGTCGGCGCAGTATATGTTACTTTTGCGTAATAAAATCCGTCGTCAAAATCCATGCGGTTCTTGAAATCCTGCTTGAGAATTGTTCCCGCCTCTCTCTTAGGTGTAGGTTCCGCTACTGTCGTATTCGCGACAAGCGTTGCCCAATTGTTGTCAAAGTCTACATACTGCACCTGTCCGCCGTATGCACGTACTTCCAGATAAAGAGTTGTTGTCTTGGGATATTCTTCAAGGTGCGCTTCTGCGGAAAGCGGGTGATTATCAACATTGTAAGGATAATTTCCCCCGACAGAAGGATAATATTTAATTCCGCCGACCTTCTTGTCTGTGAGAACAGTACTTCCCGATTTGAAAGCGTAAGAATCTGCAAGCGTCATTGTCAGCGGTCCGTTGTAATTCTGCAGTTCGAGAAATTCCGTCTGCACCACCGAGTAGAAATCCTGTGCCTTTGAGTTTGCCGCCTGTATGAGCTTTTGTTTTGTGTTTCCGCTCACAAGAGTTGTTGCCGTGATTATGCCGATTATCGCTATAACAACAATAAGCTCTATCATTGTAAAGCCGCGTTTTGATTTTAGTCTTTGAAGTTTTCGTATCATAAAAGTCCTCCTCGGGCGTTTTTTCAAAGCTCTTGCGCCTGCAAACCGGCAGAAACCCGCCGATCTGCACAAACAAAAGTTTTGATTTTGATACACATAATTCCTCGGCGGCAATCGCCGTCGAGGAACATTGTGTTTTTAAGTAGCTTAAATAAATCTTACGATGTTACATTTTAAGTCTGTGTACCATCCTGTGTACCATCCTGTGTACCATCCTGTGTACCATCCTGTGTACCATTCTGTGTACCA
>JALEQE010000148.1 GCA_022766825.1 Oscillospiraceae bacterium
CATTGTAAGCGAGCCTCTGTTTGCCGCGTCAATCATTCCCGCGTCCTCGGAAACGGGGATAAACGCGCCCGAAAGTCCGCCGACGTGGGAAGACGCCATTACGCCGCCTTTCTTGACCGCGTCGTTGAGCAGAGCAAGGCAAGCTGTCGTGCCGTGCGCGCCACAGCTTTCAAGACCGATTTCTTCAAGAATATGCGCAACCGAGTCGCCGACAGCGGGTGTAGGCGCAAGCGACAAATCCACAATTCCGAACGGAACGCCCAGACGTTTTGACGCTTCCGTGCCGACAAGCTGTCCCATACGGGTTATCTTGAACGCGGTTTTCTTGATTACATCGGCGATTTCGCTTATATTCGCGTCGGGGCATTTCGCAATCGCGGCTCTTACAACGCCAGGACCCGAAACGCCGACGTTTATCTCGCAGTCGTATTCGCCGACGCCGTGGAATGCGCCCGCCATAAACGGATTATCCTCGGGAGCGTTGCAGAATACAACGATTTTCGCCGCGCCGAAACAATGATTGTCTTTCGTCAGTTCGCTTGCCTGCTTTACGATTTTACCCATAATCGCAACGGCGTCCATATTTATACCCGCTTTTGTCGAACCGATATTAACTGAGGAGCAAACGTTGGTCGTTTCCGCCAACGCTTCGGGAATGGACTCGATAAGTTCCTTGTCGCCCGCTGAAAATCCCTTGTGAACAAGCGCGGAATAACCGCCGATGTAGTTTACACCCGTTCCCTCCGCCACACGTTGGAGCGTTTTCGCGTATTTTACAGGGTTGCCCTTCGACGCCGCCGAAACAATCGCTATGGGCGTTACCGAAATGCGCTTGTTGATTATCGGAATACCGTATTCCTTTTCAATATCCTCGCCTGTTTTTACAAGATTTTCCGCTTTGCGCATCATTTTCTCGTAAATTTTGTCGCAGGCGCGGTCAATATCGCTGTCGATGCAGTCCAGAAGAGAAATTCCCATTGTAATAGTACGGATATCAAGGTTTTCCTCCTGTATCATCTTTATGGTTTCTAAAATGTCCCCTGAATTAAGCATTAAACTGTTCTCCTTAATTTAAGTAATAACTTCATATTTTGTGCATCGAGTTGAAGATATCCTCGTGCATAACGTGAATTTGCAAGCCCATTTCATCGCCCGCTTTTTTCAGTTTATCGGCAAAATCGATATAATCTATCGTAAGTCCCGAAATTTCGATAAGCATCGTCATCGCGAACAGATCCTGCATAATAGTCTGGGTCACGTCCATAACGTTCGCCTTGTATTCCGCGCAGATACCGCTCACCTTTGCAAGTATTCCCACCGTGTCTTTACCGATTACAGCTACAACTGCTCTCATAGTTCCTCCGTTCTGCGGTCATTTTGTATAAAAAATGCCCCCGCAAATGTTAAATTTTTATATCTTCTACTCTATTATACTAAAAAAATCAAAAAAAGTAAATCTTTTTCTAGACAAATTTAAAAATTTGTGCTAAAATGATAAATGTAGAGTTATGTACAGTTAAAATTATGTGTATTTTTCAGTACTTTGTACAAAAAAAGAAAGGTTGGATACAGAATGGAGAATTTGGTTGACATTCACAACCACTGCAATCTCTCATCGGACAGCATAGCGAAACCCGAAGAAATGGCACAGACCGCTTTTGACCTCAGAGTTAAGCATTTTGCGCTTACCGATCACATTGAGCTTGACGAATTTAACGACGGCGAATGGGACTATTGGGCGGCAATAGACAAGACCCGTCCCACTTTCGAGAAGCTCCGAGCCGAATACGACGGCAAAATGAATATCTACTACGGAGCTGAAATCGGTCAGGCAATGTACGACCTGCACAATGCCGAAAAAATTCTCGCGGAACACGATTATGATTTCGTTCTCGGTTCGGTGCACCGCACCTGCCACTATGAACATATGGGTAAAATCCCCGACAACGAATTTGACCGCAAACGCGTTATGATTGAATATTGGGAAGACATGCTGAATTTAGTGGAATGGGGCAAATTCTGCTCTTTGGCACACATCACGTTTCTGCTGAGATTTGTAAACGTTGATACGCCGACGGGACTTGTCGTTGACAAAGCCGAACGTCCGCAGGCGGCATACGACACATACAAACCGATAATCGACAAAATTCTGGAGATAATCGTAAAGAAAGACATCGCGCTGGAAGTAAACTCATCGGGCTATCGGAGAGGACTGGGCGGGCCAATGGCGTCCGCACCGTTCATCAAGCGTTACAAGGAACTCGGCGGAAAAATGATAACAGTCGGTTCCGACGCGCACCAACCGTCCGACATCGCCAAAGACATTGACAAATGCTATGCGCTGTTGCGCGACCTCGGCTTTAACGAAATCTGCGTTTTCAAGAAAAAAGAACCTGTCTTCATAAAAATATGAATAATATATAAAGGAGTAAGATTATGAACACAAACAAACTGCTCGACTTACTGCGGCAGAACGCCCGTCTTTCAAACAAAGAACTGGCAACTATGCTTGGAGAAACGGAAGAAAATGTTGCCGCCGAAATAAAACGCCTTGAAAACGAAGGCATTATTATGGGCTATTCGGCGATAATCAACGAGGAAAAAGTTGACGAAAACGGCGTTACCGCGATAATCGACATTAAAATAACACCCGTAAAAGACTGCGGATTTGACGACCTTGCGCATACTATAATGTCATACGAGGAAGTTGACAGCGTTTTCCTGCTTTCGGGTGCGAACGACCTGTCCGTTACGATAAGCGGAACAAGTTTACGCAACGTAGCGCTGTTCGTTTCCGAAAGACTTGCCGTACTTGACGGCGTCCTCGCGACAACCACGCACTTTATTCTGCGCCGCTACAAAGAAAAAGGACATATATTCAGCGAGGACAGTTTTGACGACAGGGGGCTGGTTTCCCCGTGATGGATTATGAAAAACTTATCCCGCAAAAAATACAGGATATTCAGCCGTCGGGAATACGAAAATTCTTTGACATAGCTCAAAGAGTTGAGGGAGTTATTTCACTCTCTGTCGGCGAACCCGACTTCAAAACGCCGTGGCCGGCTCGAAAAGAGGCTATCAACACTCTTGAAAAGGGAAAAACCTCCTATACGGCGAACAGCGGACTTATCGAACTTCGCACGGCGGTGTGCGATTATCTGAAAAACTTTATTCACACGGAATATGACCCCGCAAGCGAGGTTGTTATAACAGTCGGCGGTTCGGAGGCTATCGATTTGGCGATACGCTCGATGATTGAACCGGGCGATGAAGTTCTCGTACCCGAACCGAGTTTTGTGTGCTATTCCCCGATAACAGCGATGATGGGCGGCAAAGCCGTTCCAATCGTTACAAAGGAAGAGGACAAATTCAGACTTACGGCGGCGGCTCTCAAAGATAAAATCACACCTAAAACAAAACTTCTGATACTCCCCTACCCCAACAACCCCACGGGCGCGGTTATGCGCCGCGAGGATCTGGAGGCTATTGCCGAAGTTCTCCGCGATACTAATATAATGATAGCAAGCGATGAAATTTACGCGGAAATGACTTACAACGGTGAAAAGCACGTTTCTATCGCGGAAATTGACGGTATGCGAGAACGAACGCTTGTTATAAGCGGTTTCTCTAAAGCATACGCTATGACGGGATGGCGCCTTGGCTATGTAGCCGGACCTCAGCCGATAATCAAGCAAATGCTGAAGCTCCACCAATACTGTATTATGTCAAGCCCGACAGTCAGTCAGTATGCGGCAGTGGCGGCTATACGCAAATGCTCCGACGACGTTAAGCATATGGTTGACGAATACGATATGCGCCGCCGGCTTGTCGTTAAAGGCTTTAACGATATGGGACTTCATTGCTTTGAACCCGAAGGCGCGTTCTATGTATTCCCGTGCATTAAATCAACAGGTATGACAAGTACGGAATTCTGCGAAAAACTGGTACATGAGAAAAAAGTCGCGGTTGTTCCCGGCTCGGCGTTCGGACAAAGCGGAGAGGGATATGTGCGCGTTTCATACGCGTACTCCGTATCGCACCTCACAACCGCGCTTGACAGAATACGCGAATTTTTAGAGGAGCATAAAAATTGATAACACTGACCGCATATGCGAAAATAAATCTTTTCCTTGATATTACGGGAAAACGCGGCGATGGATACCATTTATTGGAAACCGTTATGCAAAGCATTGACCTCGCGGACATCGTGACGGTTGAACCGACAGACAGACGCATAACGGTGAGCTGTTCCGACCCCACCGTTCCCGAAAACGAGGGAAACATCTGTTTTAAGGCGGCGGAAGAATTTTTCGCACTTGCGGGAATTAAAAGCGGCGCGGATATCCGTATCGAAAAACGAATACCTCACGGCGCGGGGCTTGGCGGCGGAAGCGCGGACGCGGCGGCTGTCCTGCGCGGACTGAACATTCTGTTCGGAGAGCCGCTTGACGAAAACACTCTTCTTGAACTCGGTGCGAAAATCGGCGCGGATGTTCCGTTCTGTATGGTGGGCGGCACGAAAATCTGCCGTGGTATCGGTGAGGAAATGGCCGATGAAACGCCGTACACGCACACACATTATATAATAGTAAAACCCGGTTTTGGGTGCAATACGAAAGCCGCGTATCAAAAATATGACAGCGCGCCCGTTACCCGCCGCGAACGGCGAGGCAACGAATTTTACAACGTTTTCCGCGCTCTTTACAACAATGAACATCTTGACGCAATCGTACAAAAGCTGATTGAGCTCGGCGCGGACGGTGCAGAGCTTACGGGAAGCGGTTCGGCGATATTCGGAGCTTTTTCGGACGAAAAAGCCGCCGCTGACGCCGCGCGTGAATTTCCCGATTGTTTTTCAGCGGTATGCAAACCCGTTTCACACGGAATAATCGCTATATAATACGGAAAGGTGGTTTTTATGGTAACACTGCAAAATCATGTCGGTAAAATCTCGATATCGCCCAATTATTTCACCGAGCTTATCGGAAATACGGTAACAAAATGTTTCGGCGTTATCTCAATGAATGTCACGGGCATGAAAGAAACGCTTAAAGCGGCAATGCCCAAAGCCAAAAAGGACGCACGCAGACGCGGAGTCCGCGTACGCTTTTTAAAAGACAAACTCCTTATTGACCTGCATATTTCACTGATGTACGGTGTGAATATGAACGCCGTGATACGTTCAATTATAAACAAAGTGGGATACACGGTAGAGCAAAGCACGGGAATAACCGTAGAAAAAGTCAACGTTTATGTTGATTCCATAAGAGTATAAAAACTGAAAGGGATTATAGGAAGATGAGTATTTCGGGAAAGCTCCTGCGTGACGCGCTTATTTCCGGAGCAAACAATATTTACAATAAGAAACAAGAAGTCGATGAACTGAACGTGTTCCCTGTACCCGACGGCGATACGGGAACGAATATGTCAATGACAATAAAAAATGCTGTCGAGGAGCTTTTGAACACTCCCGACGGCGCGACAGCAGGCGAAGTGGCGAAAAAAACGGCGTCAGCTATGCTGCGCGGCGCAAGAGGAAACTCAGGAGTTATCCTTTCGCTTCTGTTCAGAGGTCTTTCAAAAGGACTTGCAGGCAAGGAAACCGCGTCCGCCGAGGACCTCTCAGCCGCGTTTAAAATCGGCGTTGACGCGGCTTACAAATCCGTGATGAAACCCACGGAGGGCACGATACTCACCGTATCGCGCGAGGCGTGGGAAAATACCGCCGCCGTTGCGAAAGCGGGAATTTCGGGCGCGGAATTTATCGAGGAATATATCAAAGAAGCGAAAAAGTCTCTTGAAAAAACTCCCGAACTGCTCCCCGCACTCAAAAAAGCGGGCGTTGTTGACGCGGGCGGTATGGGACTTATCGTAATTCTCGAAGGAATGCATGCCGTACTTTCCGGCGGCGCAATAATCGCCGCAAACGACGAAGTTAAACCCCAGTCCCCCGCGGCGGCGGTAGCGGCGGAACAAAAGCCGCAATACGCTTACAGCGCGGAATATACCGTGCGCAAGAAAAGCACCGCGACAGATATTTCCGCTCTTTGCGCGTATATGGAAACAATAGGCGATAACGCCTCCGTTGTTGACGACGACGGAATTGTGAAAGTCTATGTTCACACAAATCACCCGGGAAAAGCTCTCGAAGAGGGCATTAAATTCGGCGAACTTGACGATGTTAAAATCGAGAATATGTTCAAAACGCACAATGACGTTATAAAAGCCGACAAAGCGGCGCAAAAGAACAGAAAAGCTCCCGCCGAAATTACGAAAGAAACAGGTTTCGCGGCGGTAGCGGCGGGCGCGGGAATTGAGGCTCTATTCAAAGACCTCGGCGCGGACCAAATAATTCGCGGCGGACAGACGATGAACCCCTCAACCGAGGATTTGCTTGAAGCAATAGAACAAACCCCTGCACGAAACGTCTTTGTACTCCCCAACAACAAGAATATCATTATGGCGGCGGAACAGGCGGCTCAACTTACGGACAGAAATGTCTGTGTTCTGCAAACAAGAACTATTCCGCAAGGAATAACGGCTATGATGAACTATGACCCCGATGGCGATTTCAAGACTAACCGTGCGAATATGACGGAGGCTATCGACCATGTGGGAAGCGGACAAATTACGTTCGCCGTGCGCGACAGCGAATTTGACGGTCACAAGATTAAACAGGGTGATATTCTCGCAATGGACAACGGCAAAATCGTGTTCACCGAAAAGAACCTAATAAAAGCTCTCGTAAAACTTACGAAACGCCTTGTCACTTCATCATCAAGCTATATCACCGTAATGTACGGCGCAGATGTTCCCGATGAGGACGCAAACGAGGCTTTCAGCTGGCTGCGTTCTAAAATAAGCTCTGATATTGACATTGTGCTTGTAAACGGCGGTCAGCCCGTGTATTACTACATTATTTCAGTAGAATGATATGGAGATAACCTATTTAAAAGGTGTCGGACCGAAAAAAGCCGAGCTTTACAAAAAGCTCGGAATTGAAACGGTTGAACAACTAACGGAATACTATCCGCGCGGCTATGTGGATTTTACCGAACCCAAACGCATTTGCGACACGGAAATCGGCGAAACCTGCGTTATCCGCGCAACGGTCACTCACAAAACCTACCCGTCGAATTACGGCGGGCGGGTTTTGGTGTTTAAAGCGCTTTTGACGGACGGTATCGGGGAAATAACGGCAGTGTTTTTCAATGCAAAGTATACCTTTGACAAACTTCAGTTGAATAAAGAGTACTTATTCTTCGGTAAAACAGCAGGTGATGCGTTTAACCTTGAAATTGTATCGCCGCAATTTGTAAATACAACGGAAAACGGACTTCTGCCTAAATACCCGCTGACGCGGGGACTTTCCAACGAAACCGTAAGCCGGGATATGAAAACCGCGCTCGGAACGGTAAAACGCACCGAAACACTCCCGCCCGAAATCATAGATAAATACAACCTTATGAACGCCGATGAAGCTATGCGGAAAATCCACTTTCCGAAATCGCGAGAGGAATACGAAAAAGCCCGCAAACGTTTGGTTTTCGAGGAACTGCTCACGCTGAAACTCGGACTTTCGCAGTTGAAAAAACGCGGGCAGACGCTTTCAGGCGCAGTTATGGCAGACGTGGATATGAATATATTCTACAATTCCCTGCCGTTTACTCCGACAAACGCGCAACTAAACGCCGTCAACGACTGTATACGCGATATGAAACGACAATTTCCTATGAACAGACTGATACAGGGCGATGTTGGTTCGGGAAAAACAATGGTAGCCGCGGCGGCGGCATATTTCACGGCGCACAACGGCTTTACAACCCTTGTTATGGCGCCGACGGAAGTTCTGGCGAAACAGCATTACGAAACTTTCGGAAGTTTTCTCAAACCGCTCGGAATACGTATTGGTCTTCTTTCGGGAAGTATGACGGCGGCGGAAAAAAAGGAAATTCGCGCTGCGGCTCAGCACGGCGAAATTGACGTGCTTATCGGCACGCACGCGCTTATTCAGAAAAGCGTGGCGATAAGCCGTCTGGGGCTTGTTATCGTTGACGAACAGCACCGCTTCGGTGTAGGACAGCGTTCGGCTTTGGCGGAAAAAGGAACCGACGCGCCGCATATTCTCGCGATGTCCGCGACGCCGATTCCGCGAACGCTCGCGCTGATAATGTACGGCGATCTTGACGTTTCCGTGATAAACGAAATGCCGAAAGGACGAAAACCCGTAAAAACCTACGCTGTGGATTCAAGTTTTCACACAAGAGTTTACAACTTTATCAAGAAACACATTGCGGCGGGAAAACAGGCGTTTATCGTTTGTCCGAGAGTGGAAACTTCCGAAAACGATATGGGCGACAAAAAAAGCGCAATCGAATATTACAATAAGCTCACTCAGAACGAGTTTGCGGACATTCCGACGGGATTGCTGTACGGTAAGATGAAACAAGCCGACAAGGACGCTGTGATGAATGATTTCCGCGACAACAAGCTGAAACTGCTGATTTCCACAACGGTTATCGAAGTCGGGATTGACGTTCCGAACGCCGTTGTTATGCTTATTGAAAATGCCGAGCAGTTCGGACTGTCACAGCTACATCAACTTCGCGGACGCGTTGGGCGTGGCAATGACGAAAGCTACTGCATACTTATGACGGACAGCAAATCCGACTACACAAGAGCGCGAATGGACGCAATGAAGCAAACAACCGACGGTTACAAAATTGCGGAAACCGACTTGCGTCTGCGCGGTCCGGGAAATTTTTTCGGCAGAGAGCAAAGCGGTCTGCCAACATTGAAGGTTGCAGATCTTGCAGATGACGCGGAAGTACTCAGCGAAGTGGAAACTCTTGCGGAAGAAATTCTGCGAACTGACGCAAAACTGATACGAAACGGTCACGAGGGACTTAAATCAAACGTAAACCGCCTTTTTGGAAATGTTGACGAGTTCGGTTGGAACTGAGGAGAGATAATGGGAGAAATTGAATTAAAACAGGAACGCTGGCGTTATCCGCGTTTTTTCACGGAAAATGTCGCCGATGATACGGCAATTGTATCGGGTGAGGACGTAAAGCACATCACGTCAGTTTTGCGTATGAAACAAGGAGATATAGCGGTTTTATGCGACGGTCACGGAACGGATTTTCTCGCGGAACTCGTTTCCGCCGAAAGCGGCTACTGTGAATTTAAAATACTGGAAAAATCGCCTAATCAAGCCGAACCCGATATCCGTGTGCGGCTCTTTCAGGCAATGCCGAAATCCGACAAAATGGACTTTATCGTGCAAAAAGCCGTTGAGTGCGGCGTTTCGGAAATAATACCAATATTCACCAAACGGTGCGTTTCACGACCCGATGAAAAATCGCTTTCCAAAAAACTTCTGCGCTGGCAGAAAATCGCAAAAGAGGCGGCAAAGCAATGCGGGCGCGGAATTATTCCCACTATTGATAAAACGGCGGATTTTTCCGAAATAAAAAAACTTGTTTCTCCCGAAAATACGGGAATACTGTTCTATGAATGTTCGACCGTGCCGCTTAAAGACGCGGTAAGCAATTTCAAGAAAAACGTGGATATTGTCATCGGAAGCGAAGGCGGATTTGAACCGTCCGAGGCGGAGGAACTTCAAAAGCTGGGATTTGCCGCGGTATCGCTGGGAAAAAGGATTCTGAGGTGCGAAACCGCTCCGATCGCCGCTCTTTCAGTTTTGATGAATATGACAGGAAATATGTAACTATTTTGTACAATATTGCCAAATATTTCAGGAATACTTGCATTTTTTTTGAAAAAGGTATATAATAGATTTACGGGCAATATTATTATGCCGATATAAAGGAGGAATAGTCAATGAAGGCTTTCGGTATTTTTATGATAGGAGCAATGGCTGTTGCGGGAGGTATCGCGGCGGCAACTTATATCACCAAGAAGAAAATTGATAAGGAAAACGAAGAAAACTACTACGACGATTGGGACAAGGACGATATCGACGACGATTGGGACTTTGATTTCGACGAGGATATGGACGTTGAGGACGAGCCTGCCGCGCCTGAGGTTTCCAATGAAAAGTCTGCTCCCGAAAAAGCGGAAAACACCGCGGATAAGGAAGTTCCTTTCGGTGAAGATGTTTTCGGCACGGAAGAAGTTGGCGCTTCGATAGACGAGGAACTTTAATTCATTATCGATTACGACACAATCTGATTTTATAACCGACCTTTCGGGCGGCAGTGTTTACTGTCGCCTTTTTGCGTTATTAAGCAAAATAAAAACAGACGAGCCTCAATCGACCCGTCTGTGTTGTATCACTTATACTAATTAAGTTTTGTTAAAATACTGAATGTCAATTTTGTTCACAATCCCGCCTTTGGCATTGTCAAATCCAAATTTGACCTCAACATAAAGCTCTTTTTTGTATGTAACAGTTGGATATTTTTCGCTGTCATACGTAGATGTCGGCTCACCGAACGCAGCCTTCACATCGTCCATTGTAGATTTTCCAAGCACTATGTTGCCGTATTTAACTTCGTGCTCTTCGGATTTTAATGAAGAACTGTCGAGGGATACCTTTCCGATATTCGCGTCCTTTGCGGTAATTTCGCTGTCCGTAAGGTTGAGCGGCTGAACGGTCATACGAAGATTATCCTTTACAACAACAGGTCCAATTAAGTACTGATGAGCTTTTACGGTTTCTTTGTCAACGTCCTTATCGTACTTCCAACCGTTTTTCTCCAAATCGGAATATTTGAACGGGAATGTATATCTTTCGTTGTCAATCGAAAACTCAAATCCAAAAGCCAAATCACCCGTGGGAACTGTCGTATCGCCGTCTGACTTACTTGCGGCAGTCGATGTTTCGGAAACCGCCGTGTTGCTCTCGGCTGCGTTGCTTGCAGTACTTTCATTACTTGAAACTGCCGAACTAGCTGTTGATACAGGTTCGCTAACCGAACTGCTTGTTTCAACAGATTCATTTGTCGTGCTTGTCGCCGTGCTGACTTCGCTCTTTGTATCCGTACCGCTTGATACAACAGCCGAACTCTCCGACTTGCTTGCCGTACTGCTTACCGCGTTATTGCCGCACCCCGACAAAACAGCGGTTATCATTGCCGCCGCCAAAACCGCGATTATTCTTTTGTTCTTCATAATCTTAAATCCTTTCAATGTTGTTATGTTTACACATAGTATTATATATCATTATTAGTGCATTGTCAACACACTTTACATACATTTTATATTGATTGTGAATGTTAAACAAACGTGCGTTTTATTAGAAAATAATATTGGTAATTATTTTAGGCAATACCGCACAGAGATTGTGCAGGGTTGCCTTAATTATATGTTGTTTCATCGGGTGAGATTTCGATTATTTCGCTTTTTTCTCCGTCAAAGTAAATAACGGCGGTATCCGAACGACAAGTATTACCAAAAGCGTTATAAAAATACATATTATATTGATAATACCCCTCGGGTAATTTTTCTATCAAAAGCTCCGTGCTGTCCGAAAATGTAAACGAATCGCCTTTGATAAGGTTCTTTTCATATTCCGTTCTGTCATCATATAACAGCGTTATTTTATCGCCGGCCGAAAAATCCGTCAGTCTTCCGACAACGTTTGTTTCCGAGTCAACAGTACAATATCCTTGCAACTTGATTTGTTTTTTCTCTTTATCATAAACAAAGCATATTTCCGACAAAACTCCGTTGATTTTCGCAGGAGAAGAAAACTCAGTATACTGTTCGCTGTCCGTTTCAACGGAACAATTTATATAGTAACCGTTAAACGTTACCCAAAAGCCCTCAAACTCCGCAGTATAACCGTTTGCGCCGTCAAAAAACACGTCCGTGTCTTCTCCCATTCCATATACGACTTCGTGATTTTCTCCGACGCTTACAATACGATACAATCGATAAGTAGTCTTAATAACATTCTTGACGGTATCCGTGTTTATCTGAACTTTCAATTTACCGTTATCTTCGGAACCTCCGTTTAT
>JALEQE010000167.1 GCA_022766825.1 Oscillospiraceae bacterium
CCAAATAAGCACGGTAATTTTGATACAATGGTATCTGAAACTACCGTGCTTTTTCTTTTTGCCTAAAAGCCTTTGTTAAAGGGCTTTCGGGCATTTTTGTTTTGGGGAATAGTTTCATTGTGCCACTTTGAAGTATCCGCCAAATCATCCTGAGTCGTAAACAAGTAAACCTCTGCTTTTTTGATATAATCCCCTTAGAGTGTGCACCCGAAAAATCCGGGATTACTCTAAGGGGATTACCTTATTTATAAGTATAGAGAAGTAGTTTTTCAGCTTAATGTTTTACGATGAGCCGAAACAGCAGCGTTTATTCCATAAGGCTCAATGATATCTTTTATGGCTCGATATGTTTCACAAAAACTATCGCCGACAGGCATATATCCGCCCTTTGATATCAGTTTTTCGTCATTCTCATCATACAGCGTTATATAGCTGCGACTTCCGTCATCACCCTCGCCGTCTTTTACTTCTAGGTTATAGATTTTTTTGTTGTCAGCGATCTCTGACAGCTTCGCAAAATCCTCTTCGGACATATTAAAAGAAGCAATCTCAACAATTGTTTCATAATCCGATGCCGCCATTAAAACCTTTATTGTACGGTCTGTGTATACGTATATTTCCGCATCCGTACACTCTGCTTGTGTTCCAAATCCCGCGGCGCCGTTATTTATTGAAAAAAGAATATTGTTACTGAATTTTATTTCCTGACTCTGTTCCGATATGTTCTGCGAAGCGTTCCCTGAGGAAATACTGGATTTTATTTCCCGGCTTTGTTCCGATGAGTTCTGCGAAGCGTTCCCCGTAGATACAGAATTACAGCCCGATAACACAGCCAAAATAGAAAAAATTGATACTATTACTGAAAATTTTTTCATTGTTTCACCTTTCTGTCATAATCCGACGCAATATCACCCCCGGACGTATACTCTTATTTTACGTATGATACTTATGTGCTTTTATTATATCATATAATATACGAAAAGTCAATCTATATTTAGTGCCGCAATATTTCGAGGAGAAAAGGGTGAAACTGCCGATAATACAACAGATGACGATCAGACTACGAACGACAAATGCGAGTGCACAATAACGATTATTCTGTCACAACCTTTTCGAGATGTTCCGAAAGTTCTTTTATCTGTTCAACTATTGCCGAAAGTCCCTTTGTTCCCTCGCTGTTTTCCTGTGTTGCCGCTGTGACATGTTCGACAGCTTCGCAATTCTGAGATGTGTTTCCGCTGATCTTCCTCATACTTTCGGAAATATCATCACTCTTTTCGCGTATTCCTTCCGCGGATTTATCAATTGCGTATATCTTCTCGGCGAGTTCTCCGTTGGATTCTGTGATAACAGCTGAGGTTTCGTTTGCCTTGCGAATACTGTCCATTCCTGTCTGTGTGTAAACGGAATTGCGTTCCATAGCCTCCACTGCGTTTTCGGTGTGATTAACAACCTCTCGGATTATCTTCTCTATGTTATCAACCGCGGCTTTGGTCTGCACGGAAAGCCTTTGAATTTCCGCCGCTACAACGGAAAATCCGCGTCCGTGCGCGCCCGCTCTTGACGCTTCTATACGCGCGTTGATGGATAGAATGTTTGTCTGGTCGGATATTTCGGTAATGGTTTTGATAATTCCGATTATCTCTTTTGAACGGTCGCCGAGAGTGCCGATTATCTGTCTGCATTCATTTGTGCTGTTGTATATTTTCTCCATATCCGAGGTGGCGTCGTTCATTCTTTGTTGGTTTTCACGCGTGTTTTGTTCGATTTGTTCCGTAAGCTCGGCAGTCTTGTGGTTCATATCGCTGAGTTCCGAAAGCTCCTTTGTCATATCGGATATTTTCAGATCTGCGTATTTTACTGCCGCAGCATTTTCCGTAGAACCTTCCAAAAGGCTTTCAGACTGTTCCGCGATTTTCTGATTTGCCGTAAGGGAGCTTTCCGTTATTGCGTAAAGCCGTGAAACCATATCCGTCAATACTTCGGAAGTCTGAGCGGCATTTTCTTTCATACTTGTCATACGGTTAAGCATTTCTTTTTGTTCTTCCGCTCCCAACAGATTTGAAAGCATTGCCGCCGTTCTCGAACACAGCGTAGTGAATATCGCGGATATCGCGATAACACACAAAGCGCGCGGAAGTACACCGTAAATAATCAGCGATTTGAAATCATCGAAATTGTGGTCAACAAAATCAAGATTATAAAACGCGAATATCTGTCCGGCTGAAACGCCCACAACGGTGAGTACCGTTGCTATAATATTGAGCTTTTTTGAAAAATACAGACTTGAAAGGGCAATAGCAAAAACATATATCGCAACAGCGTGATAAATAAGCGTGCCGCTAAGGATTGTTACAAACACTGCCGCACACGCAATAATTATGTATTTTATCGCGTTAGACCGAAGCTTAAGCAGATTTACAAGCAGGGTCGGCAACAAAAGCAAAACTCCGCCGCAAATATACGCAATGGTCATAATAGTTTGCTTAACAACAAATATTCCTATGATATTGAGAACAAACACCAGTGTAAAAATCAGAAATGTGATTCTCATAACCTTCGCCGAAAGCTTGTTCGCCTGAAGTTCATTATCCTTTAACATTCCGTTTTGTGTCATAATAATACCACCTTTTCCATAATACGGCAATACCGTATATAATCACCATGCAATTGCACCATAAATTGTGCCGTATTGCCTTTTCCAAATCCAGAAACTTAAGGCAATACCGCACAGAGTTTGTGCGCATATTGCGCCGTCAGATTTATAGTGCGTTCGCCTTTTTGTGCGGCACGTCCTGTGCCGCTTGGGCGAACGCCTTCCGACTTCGTGTCGGCGGCAGATTGTACAAATTGAGCGCAGGCGGGCTGGTCTGTCGGTCAGCCCCTCTGGCACTGCGTG
>JALEQE010000182.1 GCA_022766825.1 Oscillospiraceae bacterium
TGGAAGCGGTAAAGGCTTGGCTTCGACACGCAGATGTAGAAACAACGAGCAATATATATCTGCACGTTTCCAAAGACAGAAAGCACTTGTTGGCGGCAGATATGCACGGCACGTTTATTGCACCGATTGTTGAGAATAACAACGATACGGAAACAGGCGAAAAAAAAGGGGCTGTAAAAAAATAGGCTGCTATCTCAAAAAAGAATGAGACAGCAGCCGTTTTTTGTGGTATAATTTAATTGCAATGAAAAATCAACCACAAGAATATTATACACCATTTCAATTTAAATTGCCAATAGAAATTGAAAAAATAATTGAAATTTCTGATCCGGTATATACATTCTGTGAAGTGATTGATCATATTGACCTAAATAAATACCTAACGATTGAGGACCGTAGGATAGGCCGACCAAGATATGATGAAGTAACTTTGCTGAAAGTAATACTGTTTGCGTTCATGGAAAACGGATATGAATCATTAAGAAGGATAGAAAAGCTGTGCAAAACGGATATACGCTTTATGTGGCTTTTGCAGGACAATCCCCCGCCGAGCCATATGACGATAGACAATTTCATGAACAATGTGCTTAACGGAAAAATAGAAGAAATCTTTGCCGACATCAATGCATACATTTTCGAGCAGGAAAAGGTGGACCTGAATCACGTATACATAGACGGTACAAAGATAGTAGCCAATGCCAACAAATACAGCTGGGTATGGAAAAAAAGCTGCGAGAAAAACCGTTTGAAAGTATTCGCAAAGATAACAGATCTGCTTAATGAAATGAACGAAAAAGTGGCATTATACCGCGTAAAATTCGGCATTCGTGAAGAATATGCGATTGAGTATTTGGAACAAATCCAAAAGCAGTACGCAGAGCTTTGCGGTTTTAACCCTGCAACAGCCGTTCGAGGACGCGGACATCACAAAACAGCAGAGCAACGGCATTATGACAGCCTTTCACAATATATAGCAAGACTGAAAAAATATGCGGAACACATAAAGATATGCGGTGATGAGCGCAACAGTTACTCCAAAACCGACCACGACGCAACATTTATGCGTATGAAAAAGGACTATATGGGCAACGACCAGCTTCTGCCGGGTTACAATATCCAATTCGGAGTTTGTGATGAATATATTGCGGTTTTTGACGTAAAGCAATACGCTTCTGATATGGATTGTTTTCAACCGCTGATGGAAAAATTCAACCGTGTATATGAAAAGTACCCCGAATATCCGGTAGCGGACGCAGGATACGGAAGCTTCAACAATTATCTTTACTGTGAAGAACACGGCATGAAAAAATATATGAAATTTACCATGTACGAAAAGGAAAGCAAGGACAAAAAATATCGTGAGGACCCGTACAGGGCAACTAATTTTCCGGTTGACGAAGAGGGGAATCTGGTTTGTCCCGACGGCAAGAAGTTTCATTACCTTTGCAGCAGACCGGTAAGAGGAAACAAATACGGAAGGACAGAAGAATTGTATCAATGTGAGGACTGCACAAACTGTCCGCTTAAAGAAAAATGCTGTAAGTGCAAAGGAAACCGCATTATCCGCTTGAACAAAGAACTTACAAGATTTCACGAGGAAGTGCTTTGCAACCTTAACTGCATTCACGGAGCTTTGCTTCGTATGAACCGAAGCATCCAATCGGAAGGTGTGAACGGCATAATCAAGTGGAATAGGTCATACACCAGAGCTCGCCGGAGAGGATTAAAAGCTCTGAATTTAGAAATCGCAATGATTTCCTGTGGTTTTAACCTTCATAAATTTCATTTGAGAAGGCTTTCATATAAATTAGCAGCTTAAAATACTGAATATTTTATAGTTCATTACCGACAAAAACGGTGATTTTCTGCCGGCGTTTTTTGCTGTACCCTAATTTCAGAATTTGCCTCTTTAATTTTCAATTTTTACATAACAAGAGCCGGGATTTCTAGAATAAGGATATCCCGGCTCGATTTATGCTGTTTTTTTACAGCGCCCAAAAAGGGTAAATATTCCTTTTACTAAAGACAAACACCAAATAACTCTTTAGATGTCTTTAGATGCTCCCCGAAAGAGGAGATAAAAAGGAAAGGCTCTGTTTCGCATAACAGAGCCAATCACTTGGTCTGAGTGACAGGATTTGAACCTGCGGCCTCTACCACCCCAAGGTAGCGCGCTACCAATCTGCGCCACACCCAGATTTCCAACATTGCTATTATATCACAAAGCGAGAAATTTGTCAAGGGGTTTTTGAAATTTTTTTGCAAAATTCCTGGTAAAGGCTGTACCAAACAAAGTTTATAGTCGCCGAATAAGCAGCGTTGCCTATACTAACCGCGCTCACCTTTCTTGCAGTAATCCGCGCGCAACTGCCCGCAGGCGGCTTTCAAATCTGCGCCGAACTCGCGGCGTTTAGTCGCAATAACTCCGTTTTCTTTAAGTACCTTGCAGAAATTTGCTAGTTTTTCGGTATCTGGCTTGCGAAATTCGCTGTCTGTGGAATTGTACGGAATAAGATTGACATAAAAATCCCGCCCGCCAATCAGTTCCGCGAGCTTTACCGCACATTCGTCCGTGTCGTTTATGCCGCTTAACAAAATGTACTCCAAGGCCACACGGTGATGTGTTTTGTTCGAGTAATACTCGGCGGCTTTCATCACTTCGGCTATCGGGTATTTTCGGTTAATCGGCATTAGTTCGTTCCTTAAATCATCATCGGGCGCGTGCAGACTTATCGCGAGTGAACACGGCATTGGCAAATCCGCGTATTCGTATATTTGGGGAACAATACCGCAAGTTGATACCGTAACGTGCCGCCGTCCAACCGCAAGCCCTTTATCATCGGATATAATCGAAATAAAATCCGCCGTGCTTGCAAAATTATCGAACGGTTCTCCGATACCCATTACCGAAACGCCGTCAATTTTGCAGGAAAATTCCGCCGCAATCGCAAGCGCCTGACCGACGATTTCCTCTGTACGCAAATCGCGCCGTTTTTTCATCTGCCCGCTTTGACAGAATTTGCACCCCATATTGCACCCGACTTGAGTTGAAACGCAGATACAGTTGCCAAAACGTTGGCGCATAAGAACTGTTTCCACAAACTCACCGTCCGACAGCTCCAAAAGCAGTTTCGCGGCGTCTTTGCTTTCGCGTTTCTCGATTACTTTTGGCAGTTCAAACGTCAGATCACGTTCGAGTTTCGCGACAACACGTTCCGAAAAACCAAACCCGCGAAAGTCCCGCGCGCCGTGTTTATAAATCCCGTCAAAGACAATTCCCGCTTTTGCGGGGTTTTCGTCAATATCAACAAAATATTCTTTAAGATTTTGTAATGTATATCCAAAAAAATTCATAATCCGATTTCTTTCCTTAATTTAAATTACATTATATTATACTATAAATTGCGGCGTCTGTCAACCGCTTTGCTTTCGGCAATTATATTCTTCCAACAATATATACTAAAAGCTAATTAAATATTTAGCCAAAAAGCCTATTGAAATTTTTTGCGAAATTTGTTATAATAGTTCCAAGGGTATTTGTAAATGCGCGTATGCCGTGCAAGAATACCGAAAACGATTATATTATTTTGAGAGGTGCTTTAAATGAGCTTGGAAATTGTAAATGGAGTAAGTATCCCCAATATGCCGTGGCAGGATCGCCCCGAAGGTTGCAAAGACGTTATTTGGCGTTACAGTGAAAACCCCGTCATTAAACGTGACACTCTGCCTACCAGCAACTCGATATTCAACTCCGCTGTTGTTCCGTTCAACGGAAAGTTCGCGGGCGTTTTCCGCGTTGACGATAAGGCAAGAAGAATGGCTATTCACGCGGGTTTCTCCGATGATGGTATCCATTGGAACATCAACCCCGAAAAAATAGAGTGGATAAACGATGATCCCAAGACCGCCGAGGCTAATCCGTGGCAGTATGGTTACGATCCTCGTTGCGTATGGATCGAGGACAGATATTGGATCACCTGGTGCAACGCTTACTGCTGGCACCCCACTATCGGCGTGGGCTGGACAAAGGACTTCAAAGAATTTCATCAGTGCGAAAACGCTTTCTTGCCGTTCAACAGAAACGGTGTTCTGTTCCCCCGCAAGATAGACGGCGAATATGTTCTGTTCTCTCGTCCGTCCGACTCCGGTCACACTCCGTTCGGTGATATGTATCTTTCACGCTCCAAGGATATGGTTTACTGGGGCAAGCACAGATATGTAATGGGTCCTGACCTCGACTGGGAATCCACAAAGATCGGCGCAGGTCCTATTCCGATTGAAACTTCCGAAGGCTGGCTGGTATTCTATCACGGTGTTCTTCAGAGCTGCAACGGCTTTGTATACAGCTTCAGTGCTGTTATCCTTGACAAGGATGAACCGTGGAAGATTAAATATCGTTGTCAGGAATACCTTATCAACCCGCGCGAGATCTACGAGTGCGTTGGCGATGTTCAGAACGTTACATTCCCGTGTGCGGCACTCTGCGATAAGGATACAGGCAGAATCGCAATTTACTACGGTTGTGCTGATACCTGCACAAGCCTTTGCTTCTGCTATGCGGACGAGGTTGTTGAGTACGTTAAGTCTCACTCCAAGAAGTACGACTGATTTTCTTAAGGCAATACCACACAGTGATTGTGCGCATATTGCGCAGTCAGATTAATAGTGCGTTCGCCTTTTTGTGCGGCGCGTCCTGCGCCGCTTGGGCGAACGCCTTCCGACTTCGTGTCGGCGTCAGATTGTGCAATGAGGACGACGCAAGGCTGTATGCAGC
>JALEQE010000198.1 GCA_022766825.1 Oscillospiraceae bacterium
GTATATTCAAATACTTCTCCGTAATCCTCGTCAATATTGGTTACAAAAACCGATATAATCTTGTACATATTGTTGTGATACAGCGTGTCAAACTGTATAACGGGAGATTCTTTCAGAAAGTCAATATCCACCTTGTAGTTATGTAACGCGGCAAACATATATTTCAGCCGCATATTGTGTCCGTAGATAATCGTATTCTGCGGCATACCGTCGCGTGAAATTTTACCCTCATAGTCTGCAAATAATGTACCCGCAAACTCATATTCACCCTGGAAATTTGTATGGAGATAATCATCGTTGTTGTCTGTCTGAACAACAGGTTCATCAATATTAGTTCCCGGAACGTTCAGCCAGCCGATAAAATCGGGATTTTCCGCATACAAAGCAGCGTATTTTTCATTTATTGTTCCCTCGGGAAGATTTTGAATCTCCTGAGTTGTCGGAGTTTGATTTTTCAGATCGTAAACATAACCGTTGGTTGTTTTTTTGTTTCCGTCAGAATCTATAGCGGCGTCGTTATCCAAAACAACATATTGCATATAATGTGCGGTTATCAGAACCACTGCCGCGACAAGCGTTGCAAGAGCAACGAGGAAAATCACTTTGCGGCAAATTTCTCCCGCAGTATCTCCTTTACATGGAAACAGACCCGTTGTAATGCTTTTCCAGAGACTTTGTTTTTTCTTCTTTTTCTTTTTCTTGTTGTTATTGGGTGACAGTCCCATGTCCATTTCTGCCATCTGTTTCCATTCCTTTCCAATTCGTTTAAATTAACCTTGCGAAATCAATCATCGTATCCGATAAGAAGATTTTTGTCCCACTTCCTGCCGTTCCATGTATAGTTATAAAGTTTATAATACAGATCATAGAACTTCGGATTCGGATTTGCGTATGCTTTGTCAACATTGACTTCAGGACTTTCTCCTTCGCGGGTTTCTCGCGCAAAAACAACAAAGCGTAGATCTGTGTCACCATATCCGAACATACATGTGGACAGCGTCAGAAGGTGATCCCCGTATTTTACATTAACATCGGGATTATAGAATGTTGATCTGTCAAGTATTTCAGCGCAATAATTGTTGAAATCGGTAGGCCCTGTGAAATTATGCTTTGTATGATATTCAAATACCTCTCCTGCTTCTTCCTCTGTGTTTACCATCATTGCAGCAAATATTTTATAGGTTGAAGTCTTGTATAAAGTACTGAATTCGATTGTTGGGTGAGTTTTATAGAAACTGATGTCGTTATGATCACCATTGGAAAATCCGTAGTTGAAGTAGTAGGGAAGACGTCCGAAATACTCGCCGGATTCCATATTATGACCGTATATTACAATGTTGTCGGGTTCACGTTCGGGTGTTATTTTTTCGTGATAGTCCACGAAAAGCGCGCCGGACTTGCTTTTATTTCCGTCAAAGTTGTGGTCGAGGTATTTTTTATTGTCATCTGTCTGCATAACAACATAGTCTATCCACGGATAGCTTTCGCTCGTACCTTGAATGGTGATCCACCCAATCGTTTCAGGATTTTGTTCAAGCAGCGGCTTGAACTGCTCCTGAACTTCACGTTTGGGTTTTTCCTCAACTGAGGTGGTGTTGTCGTTTCCTGACGTGTTTATATAAATTGTTTGATTGCTGACGTCAATACTTGAAACATTGGAATGAAACTGATTGGCTCTTTTTTCGTCTTCATTCTGCGTTCTTGCTCTTTGAACCGCGTCGGTAATAATAATGCTGAGCGTTATTGTCAATACAACTGCGGCGGTCAGAAATACTATTTTTCTTATTATCTCGGAAACTTTATCTCCTTTCCAAGGAATAAGATATTTAGCTATGCGAACAAACACGTTTTCTTTATTTTCCGATTTGTTCATTTGTGATCCCCTTTATTAAAATAGTTTTTGAAATTTAGTTTACAAATTAAGTTATCAGTAACTCAAAAGTTTGGAAGTATCCCAGTTGCTTCCGTACCATTGAGTGTTAATTATCTGATAGTAGTAGTCAAACAATTTTGCTCCCCAGTTTCTTTCCGCGACAGATGTATCGACATATTCGCTCTCGCCCGGACGAACTTTTCTCGCCAGAATAACCCAACGAGTTTCAATACTTCTGCCCAAGGGCCAGTAGCAGGTTGAGAGTGTGAGGAGCTTGTCTCCGTATTGAATATCAACATCGGTGTAGAACCAGCTTCTGTCCATAACATCAAGAATATACCGGTTAAATTCGTCGGCACTGTTGAATTGTGTTTTGGTGGTATAGTCAAATACTTCGCCATATTCTTTCTGAGTATTTACCAACATTCCGGCAAAAACTTTATATGTTTCACTCTGACCTCCGTCCTGCTGGAACAGTATAGTCGGGTGAACCTTATAGAATGCCAGAGGCTCTCTTGAAGCGTCATTCGGAACGTAGTGCATTACATATGCGAAGCAGTCGCCGCTTGCCATATTATGACCGAAAAGAATTATATTGTCATCAGTTCCGTCCCAGTTGTTTCTCCAGGTTGAGAATATCTCGCCTGATTTTGATTCGTTGCCATAAAAGTCATGCGTGAGATAATAATTGCTATCGTTGCTTTCGTTTTTGCGCTGAAGAACAACGTTATTAAGCTGTGTGCCGGTAATCTTTACCCATGCGCGTGTGTCGGGATTGATACCTCTGAGGTAATCAAAGTTTGTATTAAGAGGTGTGTTTACAACAGGCGTTAAATCAATATATTCGGGATCTTCATCGCCGGCAGTAGTTCTGATATTCCAATCGGGATTTGCCAGACGATCCGGTTCGTTGTACGCTCCGGAATTATCCATGGGGTTGCCTGCGGAGTCGGCAAGAGCTTTGTTTTTTGCGCTGTTGTACGCCAGATTTATAAGTTGTGACAGAAGGTAAGCAAGCGTTCCGATAAGGATTGCTATTGCAACGAGAAGCAGTATCTTTCTGCCTTTTTCACCCTTTGTGTCGTTCTTCTGCGGAAAAAGCGCTATTGCAAGCCGCTTGAACGGATTTTTGGGCTTTGGCGTTTTGCTCACCTTTTTTTTACCTGATGAACTTAAATCCACTTCAAATTTATCGCGCGCTATTTCTTCCTTGTTGCGCTTTTTCCCTGTGCTTTTTTTCTTGTTATCGTCATATTTGTTATTTTGTTTATTACTTGCCATAATGGTCAAATCCTTTCTTTGATTATTCAGATGCCTTACATATTTTGTCCAGAAGTATTGAAAGAGCTTCTTTTGCTGATTCTGCCCGTATGACATTTCTTTCCGTGCTTCGGATAAAGATTTTTTCGGAAAACGTTTCTTTGTTGCTGCAAATGCCTATATACACTGTCCCGACAGGATTTTCATCTGTGCCGCCTGTTGGACCGGCAATGCCGCTCGTAGAAACAGCAAAATCCGCTCCCGTAAGCTTCAAAACGCCTTGTGCCATTTCCTCAGCACACTCACGGCTGTATTCGCTGAACGTATTCAGCGTTTTTTCACTGACACCGAGTACCTTCTGTTTAATTCTGTTGGAGTAGGAGCAAACGCCGAGTTCAATAACTGCGCTGCTTCCGGGAACGCTTGTTATCGCTGCCGAAATCATTCCGCCTGTGCAGCTTTCCGCCGTAGCGACTTTAAAATTCATTTCGGTACATTTCTCAACAATTGAGCGCGATAACTCGCTTATTTTTTCGTAAACGTCCATTATTATAAGAATACCGTTTCCTCTCCGTATTTATAACGCTTGACAGTAGTTTCTGAAATCGCTTTGTCAATCATCGAATCAAAGTCGAAAGCGGATTCTGCTTTTAAAATGTCGTCGAGGTGCGGCTTGGTGCGCGGGTGTTTAGGAGAAAATACCGTGCAGCAATCCTCGTATGGAAGAATTGACGTTTCAAAAGTTCCGATTTTTCGCGACAATTCTGTGATTTCAATCTTGTCCATACCGATAAGCGGTCTGAACACCGGATATTCAGCAGCCGCATTTGTGCAACCAAGTGCAGGGAGCGTTTGGCTTGCAACCTGTGCCAGGCTTTCGCCCGTGATAATCGCGCCGTATCCGTCTTTTGCGCAGATTTTATTTGCGATTTTCACCATAAGCCTCCGCATAATTACCGTGAAGTATTCTTCGGGGCAGTTATCGCGGATAGCTTCCTGTATTTCGGTGAACGGAACGCAGTAAAACATTATATCTCCGCAGTATTCGGTCATTTCTTCGCAGAGCTTCTGAACTTTTGTCAGGGCGCGCTCAGATGTATATGGCGGGCTTATGTAGTGAATGCAGTCCACAACCAGTCCGCGCTTTGCCATCATATATCCCGCGACAGGGGAGTCGATACCGCCCGACAGCATAAGCAGAGCCTTTCCGCTACTGCCAACAGGCATTCCGCCTGCGCCCGTAATGCGTTTAGCGGACAAGTACGCGCCGTTGTCGCGAATTTCCAAGCGCACAGTAACATCGGGGTTATGCACATCAACGCCGATTTCGGGGAAATTGTCGAGAACAGCGTCGCCGAGCTGCTGTTGTATTTCGGGTGATGTAAACGGAAACGTTTTGTCGGCTCTTTTTGCTTCGATTTTGAACGTTTTCGCTCCGTCAAGAGCGTCTTTTAGATACTCTCCGAGATGTTCCTTGACAGCCCCAATGTCTTTCGGATAAACCGCGCATTTCTGGATTGCGCCGATACCGAATATCTTTTTTAGAGCTTCAACAGCGTCGTCTACGTTCGAGTTTTCGTCAAGCGGTTCAATGTATATCGTTGACTGCATACGCTCATAGCCGAACTGACCGATTTTTTTCAGTCTGCGTTTTATATTGTTCTGGAGCATATCCTCAAAGGTTTTCTTGTTTATTCCTTTGAGCGCTATTTCCCCGTATTTTACCATTATAATTTCTTTCATATTTTCCCTATCTTCTTATCCTTTCAATTGTTTTTTCTATTTTATCGCAAAGTAAATCAATATCGTTTTCTGTAGTTTCTGCAGAGAATGAAACCCGCACAGTACAGTCAGCGTCTTTGTCGGAAATTCCGAACGCGGGAAGAACCTCGCTTTTTTTGCCTTTTGAGCAAGCCGAACCGCTTGAAACATATATTTCTTCCTCTTCAAGCGAATGTAGCATAATTTCGCTACGAACTCCGCGAACACTGAAATTTACGATATTCGGAACGCAGTTCACACCTGAATTTATCCCAATGTCTTTTAATTTCGCAAGTCTTTGAAGTAAACGTGTTTTAAGGTTTGAGAAGTGTTCTTCACTCCCTTTGTAAGCGTGTACAGCCGCTTCAAATCCTGCGATAAGCTCAACGGGTTCCGTACCCGAACGCAAACTGTTCTGCTGTCCTCCGCCCGTAAGCAAAGGAATAATCGAAACGCCCTTTTTGATAAACAGCGCGCCGATACCCTTTGTGGAATGTACTTTGTGTCCCGAAACGCTGATTAAGTCCCCGTCAAGCGGTATTTTCAGAAATCCCTGAACAGCGTCAATATGAACGATAGTTTTCGGATTTTTGCGTTTAACCTCGCGATAAAGCCGCGGAACGTCGATTTTAAAGCCTGTTTCATTGTTTACCGCCATTGCTGAGAGCAGAACAGTGTTTTCGTCAACGGCGTCAATCAACGCTTGAACAAAATCATCACTGTCTTTCGGTGCGAGCCGAACAACTTCATAACCGTTTTCTTCTATACGTGTAAGTGTTTTTGCGACGGACGGATGTTCGATAGCTGTAGATACTATTTTGTTACCACTGTGCTTGTATCTGTTTACAATTCCCCAAAGAGCCGTGTTGTTGCTTTCGGTTGCCCCCGACGTGAACAAAACCTCTCCGTCAAACGGTTTTTTTGTTCCTGTCACCGCCGACAAAAGCGTTTTTTTCGTCTTGGCAATCGTCTGAATGGAGATCGTTCCAATTTTGTGAAGTGAACTGGCGTTCCCGAACGAGTTTTCCACAGCCTCGTTTACAGCTTTCACGCATTCGGCGCAAGGTTTTGTGGTGGCGGCGTTATCCAGATATATCATAAAATCCCCTTAATGTTGTCAATAATATCTGCTTCTGATTCAAAGGCAAAAAAACGCCTTGTATACATCATCAGACTATATAATTATAGCACATATAGTGTGTTTTTGCTAGTGTTTTTTTGATATTTTCATATTTCTTTCATAATAT
>JALEQE010000056.1 GCA_022766825.1 Oscillospiraceae bacterium
TCGGAACGTTCTGCCGCGCCGTTTCCCCGTGATAACCTCAAAAGTCCGCGCCGTAAGTTTCTTAAAGCGGATTATAACCCAACCCACCCGCCCATTTGGTTATCTTGCGGAGAAAATTCTGCGGATAGCGGAGAAACCGTCGCCGCTCCCCGTGCTTTCCGAAGAGAACTGCGGAATTTCCTGCCGCACGGCTTTTAAGTGCGGGTATGCCGTGATAATTTCATCGGCGGCGTTTTCGGGCGATTTGCCCGCGAGACACAAACCGTATGCCATAGCCGCGCCGTCCTCCAGCTTTTCGGGAATAATTCCGAGGACAAGTAACTGTACCTTGATTTGTTCCTTTAAAAGTTCCGCTTTCAGATTATCGATTTGTTCGAGAAGTCCGCGCTTTTCTTCTTCGTAATCGTCCTCGTTCTTTACCTCGGTGACGGGTTCGGTCTGCGGCTGTTCCGTCGGATTGATTTGCGTGGCATTATCCTCGGACAATACCTCGTTTGTTTCATCAGTCATTGTTATCCTCCTTTTCCATTGCTTTTGCCTCTTCAAGCGATATTCCGTAAATTTCCGACAGCGCCCTCGCTTTGGAAATGATACCGCTTGAATACAGCTTTTGAGCGCGTTCAATTCTTGTGCCGTCGTCCTCGCAAATACCGTCCGCAAAGCGTATTGATACCTTTTCACAAGCGTTTCGTGAAAGCTCGCCCGCCATTTTGCCGAGAAGACAAATGTTTTCGGCAACCCTCGCAAGTCCTCTTGCTATCGCTTTTCTGTAAAAGCAAGCGGTGCGATAGGTGCGGCTGTTGCGGCTTATGACTTCTGTCGCGGTTCGGAGCGTTCCGCTTCTGAACGACAGCGTTCCCTCGGATAAACCCGCCTGCATACACAGCAGGTCAAGAAGTTCGTTCAAAGCGTCGATGTGTTCGGTAACTCGCAGAGTTGCGGTGTTGTCGGTGATTTTCAGCTCGTCCGTATCCGACGTGGAAAAAGTTTCAAAGACCTCGTCGTTTACATTGAAATAGCGTTTCAGTTCACCGCTTTCGTCGTACTCTCCGCGGATTGCGTAGGACGGCACGATTATGCGCTTCTTTCCGAGAATGAACTCGCGCGTCAGACTGTCGAACACAATGTCGATAGCTTTCAGCGTGTCCTCGGAATCGGCGTAGACGGACGCTCCGAGCGGCGGGCATTGGCGGTTTTTCCCCGCGCCCGTTCCGAAATACACGAACAGCGGCTTTGTAATTCCCTTGATAACGGTTTTTCCGCGCATTTTGGGAAATACCTCGGATAATTCCCGCTCTTTGCCGTTTTCGTCAAACAGCTTGTTTTCGATAATCAAGCCCTTGTCGGTAACGTCCTGCGTTTCGGCGAATATGTAATTTTTCCCGTTCTGCGTGACGTTCGAGCCGAACGCGCCGCCGTAAAATCCCCGACTGTCCCACTTTGTGGGAACAAAGCAGTCCGCGGTGACAAAATCCAGCCGAACGCCGTTATCGTCACGGTACGCTTTGATAACTCCGCCGCCTGACGCAAACGCTTTTTCAAGGAAATCCGAAATTCTCTCCGAAAAACAATTTTCGTCAAAGACTTTTTTCAGATACCTTTCGGTTTCGCGGTCGGCGCAGACAAAGTCCGTGCCTTCCGTGAAACACAGCCGAGAAAGCTCCGCGCAGAGAGCTTTTGCCGCTCCAAGCGAGGCAACCTTGCGAGTGCCACCTTTAATTCCACCTTTTCGGGTGTATCGCCACTCCCCGCCGCCGTTGTAGATGTCAAGCCACCTTGAAACGTTTTCGGAATTTATTTCCGAAACGGCGGATAAATCCGCGCTCTTTTCCGAAAGCCGCCTGCCGAAAAGCAGATTTTTCAAGTCCAATTTCATTCCTCCTTTCGATTATTGCGGAAAGAATTTGAAACCGTGACGGAATTTATTCATAAGTTCGGTTAATTTTGCAGCCTTGATGAAATTCCGCGCGTTTTCGCATGTAATCGCGCAAACGGCTTTACAAGCGGCTTTGCGTTTACTTTTCTTTCCGCTGAGCAAATACTATCACACCGCAAACTGCAAAAAACTGCATTATTTTTGCAGGATTTTTGAAAATATTCTGCAAAACACTTGCAAAAATACAGAAAAAGTAGTATTATGTATACAGGATAACTAGTATTATAGAGTTACGGGGGAACTTACAATGAATGATGATTTGTTAAAAACTATAGAAGACAAGCTGCCGACTTTTTCAAAAAGCCAGAAGTTAATTGGAAATTATATATTGCAGCACTATGAAAAAGCGGCGTATATGACCGCGCTTAAACTCGGCAATGCTGTCGGAGTAAGCGAGTCCACGGTTGTGAGATTTGCGATAGAATTGGGGTACGAGGGCTATCCGCAGTTACAGCGTTCGTTGCAAAGTCACATAAAGAATAAGCTTACGACTTTGCAGAGAATGGACGTTACAAGGAGCAGAATTGCGGGCGAGGACATTATAACGGGCGTTCTCAATCAGGATATTGACAAAATCCGCCGAACGCTTGAGTCAGTAAACCGTGAGAGCTTTGACAACGCCGTTTCCACGATAATCGCCGCAAAGCGCATATATATTCAGGGCGCGATGAGTTCGGGTATTCTGGCGAGCTTTATGCACTATTATCTGCGGCTTATTCTGGATAAAGTAACGCTGGTCGGAGCGGTAGGCACGGCGGAACTGTATCAGCAGATGATACATATCGGCGAGGGCGATTTGCTTATCGCTATGAGTTTTCCGCGATACGCTTCAAGCACAATCGAGGCTTGCCGTTTCGCGCACGAGTCGGGGGCGCAGATAATAGCTGTTACAGACAGCGAAAACTCGCCGCTTGTGGAATTTGCACACACGAGCCTTTTCGCCTCGTCTGATATGGTGTCGTTTGTTGACAGCCTTGTCGCACCTATGAGCCTTATAAACGCGCTTATCGCGACAATTTCTGCGGCAAACCGTTGCCGCGTTGAACGGACGTTCGGCAAACTCGAACAGCTTTGGGCGCACAACGAGGTTTACAAGAAAGATGAGTGACGTTATCGTTATCGGCGGCGGCGCGGCGGGAATGACGGCGGCGATTTTTGCCGCTGAAAACGGCGCGGACACGCTTTTGCTTGAAAAGAACGAAAAACTCGGTCGGAAACTCGGTATCACGGGCAAGGGTCGGTGCAACGTCACCAACAATTGCGACATACGGACGCTTGAAGAGAACATACCGAACAACGCGCGGTTTCTGTACGGCGCGTTTTCGAGGTGGTCGCCGCAGGATACTATGACGTTTTTCGAGAATTTGGGTGTTCCGCTTAAAACGGAACGCGGACAGCGCGTGTTTCCCGTGTCAGATAAGGCGGCGGATATTGTAAACGCGCTTGTGAAACGTCTTGGTGAACTTCACGTTACCGTAAAGCATGAAAACGCGCGTTCACTTATTATAGAGGACGGTGTTTGTAAAGGTGTAAACACGGCGAATGGGCAGTTTTATGCGAAAGCTGTTATTCTGGCGAGCGGCGGCGCGTCTTATCCAAAAACGGGCTCGGACGGTTTCGGATATACGCTGGCGAAACAGGCGGGGCATACGATTATACCGCCGTGCCCGTCGCTTTGTCCGCTTGTCACGGAGGAAAAATGGGTGCGCCGCGCGGTTGGTTTGACGGTAAAGAACGCGGCGATACGTTTGCTGTGCGATAACAAAACCGTTTACGAGGATTTCGGCGAGTTTATGTTTACGGCGGACGGAGTTGGCGGCGCGACGGTTCTGAGCGCGTCTGCGCATATTCCGAGCGGCACGGAGAACAGATGCTCGATTGTTGTCGATTTAAAGCCCGCTTTGAGCGAAAAACAGCTTGACGCGCGAATACTGCGTGATTTTGAAACCTTGCGCGGAAAATCGTTTGAGGAAAGTCTGCGGAAACTTCTTCCGAGAGAACTTATCGAACCGTTTTCCGAGCTTACAAACATTCCGCTTGACAAGAAAGTTGACGAAATAAACAAATCAGAACGCAAAACTTTGTTAAATACGCTGAAAAAACTCACTTTGCACATAAAATCATTTCGCCCGATAGACGAGGCGATTGTAACGCGCGGCGGTGTCAACGTCCGTGAAATAAACCCGAAAACAATGCAAAGTCGGCTTTGCAATGGGCTTTTCTTCGCGGGAGAAATAATCGACGTTGACGGTTATACGGGAGGCTTTAATCTTCAGATAGCTTTTTCTACCGGCGCGCTTGCGGGTACATCGGCAGTTGATTTCGTGAAAATTATATGAAAAAAGTTTAAAACCCCCTTGCAATTTCTATAATAATATGATATAATAATAAAAGGCTGAAAAGGGTTAGTTGTACCTTTTTCACATTTTACAAAATTTACCTGTTCGGAGTGGATAATTTGGTTCCAAAACATATTGCAGTCGCAATTGACGGCCCCGTGGGAGCGGGAAAAAGCAGTATCGCGAGAGCTGCGGCAGCTCGTCTTGGATATATTTATTGCGATACGGGCGCGCTTTATCGTTCTGTCGGCTTGTATTGCCGCAGAAACGGCGTTGATTTGAAAAACGCTGACGAAATCGCCGCTCAGCTTGGTAAAATCAAGCTGGAGATACGTCTTGTTGACGGAACACAGCATGTTTTCCTGAATGACGAGGACGTTTCCGAGGAAATCCGTTTGCCCGAAATCTCAATGGCGGCAAGCGCGGTTTCGGCTGTACCCGCTGTAAGAGCGGCTTTGCTTGATTTGCAAAGAAATGTTGCTGCGAATAATTCCGCGATAATGGACGGTCGCGATATAGGAACTGTTGTTCTGCCGAACGCCGAGGTGAAGATATTCCTCACGGCAAGTCCCGAAATACGTGCGAAACGCCGTTATGACGAGCTTGTTGCAAAGGGGAAGGACGTTAAATTCGACGATGTTCTCCGGGAACTGAACGAGCGCGACTATGCAGATATGCACAGAGAAACCGCGCCGCTTAAACAAGCGGACGATGCCGTTTTGGCGGATACGTCGGAGCTTGACTTTGAACAGTCTGTCGATTTGGTCTGCAGGATTATTAACGATAAAATCAAGTAATGTTTTATTCGATAGCTCGCGGATTGGTTTCTTTTGTATACCACATTCGCTTTAAAATCACAATCGTGGGAAAAGAAAACATTCCCACGGATAAGGGCGGTTTTATAATCGCTTCAAATCACGTTTCCAACAACGACCCGCCGTTTATCGGGATCGTTTTTAAAGGAAAATATACATTTATGGCAAAGGAAGAGCTTTTTAAAAACCGCTTTTTTGCGTGGTTGATAAGAAGGCTCGGAGCGTTTCCCGTAAAGCGCGGCGCAAAGGATTTTGCCGCGATTGATACGGCAATCGAAAGTTTGAATAACGGACGGACGTTCATTATTTTCCCCGAGGGTACCCGTTCAAAAACAGGAGAACTCGGACGTCCCAAAAGCGGAGTTTCCATAATTGCCGTAAGAGCGAAAGCACCCGTTGTTCCCGTGTTTGTGAAATACGGACGGAAGAAATTTCGCAGAAACGCGTTGATTTCGATAGGCAAAACTATTCCGAAAGAGGAATTTGAGTCTGTCAATATAACGGACAAACATTCCATACATGCCATAAGCAACAGAATAATGGGCGAAATTGCGGAGCTTAAAAATTCCGCGCCCGATATTGAATGATGAAGATAGAAATTGCCGACAAAGCGGGTTTCTGTTTCGGCGTTAAACGCGCTATTGAGTTCGCAGAGAACGCCGCCGCGAAATACGGAGAGGTGTTTACTCTCGGAGAGCTTATTCACAATGAACGCGCTGTGGAGGAGCTTGAAAAAAAAGGTATCCACGCTATTGAGAACGCTGAGGACGCTCACGGAAAGCCCGTTGTGATACGTTCGCACGGAGTTCCGAAATCGGTTGAGGAAGCGGCTCGGAAATGCTCCGAAGTAGTAGACGCAACCTGCCCGTTTGTCAAACAGATTCACAAGGTCGCCGCAAGCGTTCCCGAACACGGTACGCTGATAGTGTTGGGCGACAGAGCTCACCCCGAGGTTATCGGGATAGTGGGGAATGCGAATTGTCAGGCGTTTACAGCAAAGACTTTCAGCGAGATTGACGAGCTTTTTGCAAGCGATAAAATTCGTCAGCCCGTTGTAATGGTCGTTCAAACCACCTTCGACAGCAGCGTTTTTTCGGATATTGCCCGAAAAGTCCGCGAAAAATTCAGCTGCGTTGATATACACCATACGATATGCACCGCAACTGCGCAGCGACAGAAAAGCGCGCGGGAGCTTGCAAACAGAGCTGCGCTGATGATAGTTGTCGGAGGACGCAGCAGCTCAAATACGAGGAAGCTTGCTGAGATTTGCGAAAGCTGTACAAAGACGGTTTTTGTGACGTCAGCAGAGGAAATTCCTCCGCAGATTATTGACGGTCTGCAAGCCGATGACATCATCGGAATAACGGCAGGGGCTTCTACACCCGCCTATACCATTAAGGAGGTTCATGACAAGATGAACGAAAAAATCACCAAAAATAACGAAAATGAGGAGGACTTTGCTTCGCTGCTTGAGCAGGATCAGTCTTTTAACAGATTATATAACGGCAAAAGAGTAAAAGCTACAGTAGTAAGCGTTTCCAAAAAGGAAGCAGTCGTTGAGGTCGGCGCGAAGCAGACAGGTTACATAGTCCGCGATGAGCTTACCAACGATCCTACCGCCGAGGTTTCAGATGTTGTAAAGGTCGGCGATGTTATCGACGCTGTTGTAATCAAGGTTGATGATTCTGTTGGTACAGCAGAGCTCTCCAAGAAGCGCGTTGACGCTCAACTCGGTCTTGAGAAGCTCGAAGAAGTTAAGGAATCCGGCGAAACGGTTGAGGGCAAGGTAACACAGGTTGTTAAAGGCGGCATTATCGTAATTTACGAGAACACCCGCGTATTTATTCCTGCATCTCACACAGGCGTTCCGCGCGGCGGCAAGATTGAGGAACTTCAGGGTAAGACAGTTAAGTTCAAGATCATTGAGGTTTCCAACGAACGCGGCGGCAGAGTCGTAGGTTCTATCCGTCAGGCTAACCGTGAGGTTCGTGACGCTGAAAGAGCAAAGTTCTGGGAGAATATCGAGGTTGGTCAGAAATTCGAGGGCGTTGTTCGCTCAATCGAGAACTATGGTGTATTTGTTGACATCGGAGCTGTTGACGGTCTTGTACACACCGCGGATCTCACCTGGAACAGAGTAGGTCACCCGAAGGATATTGTAAAGGTCGGCGACAAGATCAATGTTATCGTAAAGAGCTACGACCCCGAGAAGAAGAGAGTATCTCTTTCCGCGAAAGATCCCGACGATAATCCTTGGACAAAGTTTGTTGCTGAATACGCAAAGGGCGACGTTATCAAGGCAACCATCGTATCTATTACGGAATTTGGCGCATTCGCACAGATAATTCCGGGTGTTGACGGTCTTATCCATATTTCCCAGATCTCCACAGAGAGAGTTGCGGACATCAATTCCGTACTCAAGGTTGGCGATGTGGTTGACGTTAAGATCATTGACATCGATGAGGATAAGAACAGAGTAAGCCTGTCTATCAGAGCGCTTTCTGAAGACGCTCCCGCTGACGACGAATAATAAAGGCAGCACCGCATAATTATTGTCGTGCGATTGCGCAGTCAGATTTATAGTGCGTTCGCCCAAGCGGCACGTCCTGTGCCGCTTGGGCGAACGCCTTCCGACTTCGTGTCGGCGGCAGATTGTACAAATTGAGCGCAGGTGGGCTGGTCTGTCGGTCAGCCCCTCTGGCACTGCGTGCCACCTTCCCCAGAAGGGGGAGACACGCCCATCAAGCGAAATTTGTACACGCATTATGCGCTTCGCGCAAAACGCTATGACGGAAAATATGCAAGCAAAGGCGTTAGCCGTTAATTGTGCGGTGTTGCCCTTATATCTTTTATCTGCGCTTTGACGCTATTCGAGAAATTAACGCCGCAGTTCAGCTCGAAATTGTCTACGGTAACAGTTGCCTTAACAAAAGAACCATCTTCGGGCAACGCGGAAATATCTGCTGTTGTATCTCGCGCGTTTCCAAGATACATATACCCGAACGAATTCTGCCAAGTAAGTCCCGACAGCGAATAAACCTGCGTTGTGTGATAAAAACCGTTGTCCCCGTCCAGACGGTAAGACATAACGGGGAATTTTTCTCCACCGTCGGCGGGTACAAACAGGATATCTCCCGCCGCAATTCCGTATTCATCAGCCGCGACCTTGCTTATATAACCCGTCAAAGTCATTTCACCTTCAAATTTTGCCGAACTTGCCGCAAAATAAATTTCGGGAATACCAAGTTCAGCACCCTTTTTCCGCGAACCGTCGCTCAAATCGAACACTGTTGTATCCGAACCGCGCGCGAAATTCGTTTCGGCAGATGTAAGCACAAGCCCGTTTATCGTATCGCCGACATTCAAACGGATATAATTCTTTTCGGGAACGGCGTTCATATCCGTAAAGCACATATTCACGCTGTCATACACATCAGCGTTGTCAATACTGTTCCTCGACGCACCCGATGTTTGTGCAACATAAGCAAAGCCATTGCACAGCACAGCCGAGAACTTGTCCTCTGTGAGATCCTGCGGCAAACAGTCGCTACCGTCATTGGTAAATACGCTTGTTATCTCCGATTTTAAAATCTTATCCCCTGCAAGACCCACAAGAAATGTTTCATCGGTGTTTTGAGGATCACTTTCCACAATCGGAACGGAGCTTTCGGAATTTTCCACGCTTGTGCTTTCTGTAATTTCTGTAATTGTGGAACTGTTTTCGGTCGAGCTGCTGAAAACGCTGGTTGACGCTACGGAAGATACGCTTGAATCTGCCGACGACGATGATGTCGATGTGTCCGATGATCCTTTTTTATCGGAACAGCCACAGAGAACCAATGCAAGCACCGCCGCTATAATAACGCTGTATTTTCTCATAATAGTATCCTTCCTTTATAATTATCATTTAAAAGTAACACCCGCAAAAGCCGATCCGGCCCGCGTGGCATTAACCAACAACATATTCTTACGCATATTACCATAATACCACAGTTTTATTTAAATGTCTATATTCCAAACAAAAAAACGGCATTTTAGCTTAATTTATTGCGGCACCGTGAACTTAGTTAAACAAAATAAACAAAAAAATTGTTGTTTTTTTGGTTAAAAAGTAACTTTACAAATATCAAATAATAACTTAAAATATAGATATGGATTTTTTGAGAATGCTTCCGCTTGCCCGTCTTATTCCGTTGTTCCGCTCGGATAATCAGACAGGGTCGGATTCCGGCAATCTCTTCTATCTCCCCGAAAGGAAATATTCAAAAAATGATCAAAAAGACAGTTACAATGAGCGATATAGCCAAAGCGATGAATGTAAGCACCGTTACGGTTTCAAAAGCCTTGGGCGACCGCGATGGCGTATCGGAATCTCTTCGCGAACGTATAAAGCAAAAAGCGACGGAAATGGGATATCGCATTCATACCGGCGGGCGCACGCTTAAAGACGGCTTGACTTACAACATCGGAATAGTTGTCGCAAAACACTTTATAAGCGAACCGTCGGCATTCTACTGGATTATGTACAAATACCTTGTCGAGCTTTTGCAGAGGCAGAACTATTATGGAATGTTGGAGGTCGTTGAGGACGGAACGGACGGTTCGTGCGAAATTCCCAACTCCGTTCACGATAAAAAGGTTGACGGTCTTATACTTCTGGGACAGTTTTCCGATGAATATATCGACAAACTTATGTCATTCTCCATTCCCACGGTATTCCTGGACTTCTACGGCAGCCGCGAGGACGCCGAAACAGTCCTGTCCGACAGCTTTTACGGAGCGTATATCCTGACTTCTTACCTTATCGACTGCGGTCACAGAAACATCGGTTTTCTCGGCAGTATAAGCAGTACTTCAAGTATTCAGGACAGATACCTGGGATATTATAAAGCTCTTCTCGAACACGGTCTTCCGCTCAGCCGCGAATGGGTTATTGGCGACCGTTCGCCCGAGGGTGAGATACACAAAACGTTCCGTCTTCCGCAGAATCTCCCCACAGCGTTTGTGTGCAACTGCGACGAAGCGGCGTTCAAGCTTGTAAATCAACTGCAGTCGATGGGATATAAGGTTCCCGGAGATATATCCATTGTCGGCTATGACAACCATATTTATTCGACGATGTGCCAGCCGCACCTTACAACAATGGATGTAAACAGTCAGGCTATGGCAACGGAAGCCGTGGATATAATACTGCACAAGATCCGCGACATCAACTACAAACGCGGCAGAACGCTCGTTGCCGGAAAACTGATACGCCGCGACAGCGTTCGCAACCTGAACGCAGAACGATTCTGAGCGTTGCAATACCAATAATGCGCCTGTTCCTGACTGACAGGCGCGTTTCTGTACAAACCGCCTCAGATTATTGAGAAAGTATAATGTCAGAGTGGTTTATTGCCGATCTGCGGTATTTTCATAAAATACCTTGTAACATTTCACAAAAATGTTACAAAAAAATTTCAAAATTATATTGAAAAAAATAAAGAAATGTGATACAATATAAAATGTAATATGCGGGATTATGCAATATATTAACACCCGTAAATCATATGTTATTTAGGAGGAATATTCCAATGGCAAGAAAAAAGCTAACGATGGACGGCAATAACGCCGCAGGTCACGTTTCATACGCGTTTACCGATGTAGCGGCTATCTACCCAATCACACCGTCGTCCGTAATGGCAGAGGTTACAGACTCTTGGTCAACGGCAGGCAGAAAGAACATCTTCGGCGAACAGGTTAAGGTCGTTGAAATGCAGTCCGAGGCAGGCGCGGCAGGCGCTGTTCACGGCTCGCTTTCCGCAGGCGCGCTCACCACTACTTATCCCGCTTCTCAGGGCTTGCTCCTGATGATACCCAATATGTATAAAATCGCAGGCGAACTGCTTCCCTCGGTTATCCATGTTTCCGCTCGTGCGATAGCAAGCCACGCTCTGTCTATCTTCGGCGACCACAGCGATATTTACGCTTGCCGTCAGACAGGTTACGCAATGCTCTGCTCCACCAACCCTCAGGAAGTTATGGATCTCGGTGCGGTAGCTCACCTTGCTACAATCAAGGGCAGAGTTCCTTTCATTCACTTCTTCGACGGTTTCAGAACTTCTCACGAAATCCAGAAGATTGAAGTTTGGGACTATGATACTCTCGCAAAGATGGTTGATATGGACGCTGTTCAGGAATTCCGCAACAGAGCGCTCAACCCCGAACACCCCGTTCTGCACGGTTCTGCACAGAACCCCGACATCTTCTTCCAGGCAAGAGAAGCAAGCAACCCTTATTACGACAATATTCCGAATATCGTTACCGAGTATATGAACAAGGTAAACGCAGAAATCGGTACAGACTATAAGCTGTTCAACTACTACGGCGCACCCGACGCTGACGAAGTTATCGTTGCTATGGGTTCTGTATGTGATACAATCGAGGAAACAATCGACTTCCTCAACGCACAGGGTCGCAAGGTTGGTCTTGTTAAGGTTAGACTTTACAGACCGTTCGTTTCTTCCGCGTTCGTTGACGCTATCCCGTCAACCGTTAAGAAAATCAGCGTTCTCGACAGAACGAAAGAGCCCGGCTCTCTCGGCGAGCCTCTGTATCTCGATGTTGTCGCAGCTCTCAAGCGCGAAAACAAGTTCCAGGATGTTCCCGTATTCAGCGGTCGTTACGGCTTGGGTTCAAAGGACTGCAACCCCGCACAGATTATCGCGGTTTACAACAACAAGGAGAAGGAACGCTTCACAATCGGTATCGAAGACGATGTTACAAACCTCTCTCTCCCGATCACCGAAAATCCGAACACCACACCGGAAGGCACAACCTGCTGCAAGTTCTGGGGTCTCGGCTCGGACGGTACTGTCGGCGCGAACAAGAACTCCATTAAGATCATCGGCGACCACACCGATATGTACGCGCAAGCTTACTTCGCATACGACTCCAAGAAGTCGGGAGGCGTTACTATTTCTCACCTGAGATTTGGTAAAACTCCGATCAAGTCTTCTTACTTCATCAACAAGGCAAACTTTGTTGCCTGTCATAACCCGTCCTATATCGACAAGTACGATATGGTTGAGGACGTTGTTCCGGGCGGTACATTCCTGCTGAACTGCCAGTGGACGGTTGACGAGCTGGATGAAAAGCTCCCCGCTCCCGTAAAGAGATACATTGCGCAGAACAACATCAAGTTCTACATCATCAACGCGATTAAGATTGCAAAGGAAATCGGGTTGGGCAACAGAACCAACACCGTTTTGCAGTCCGCGTTCTTCAAACTTGCGAACATTATCCCCGCTGACGACGCTGTTAAGTATATGAAGGAAAAGGCTCTCGCTTCGTTCGGCAAGAAGGGCGAGGACGTTGTAAATATGAACTACGCCGCAATCGATCAGGGCGCAGGCGCAGTTGTTGAAGTTCCCGTTCCCGAATCCTGGAAGAACTGCACAGGCGAGCTTACTCACCCGCACTTCGAGGGCGAGGACAAGCGTCTTATCGACTTCGTAAACAACATTCAGGTTCCCGTAAACGCACAGCGCGGCGACAAGCTCCCCGTATCCACATTCAAGGATATCGCTGACGGCACATTCCCGCAGGGTTCCGCGGCTTACGAAAAGCGCGGTATCGCTGTTGACGTTCCCACATGGGTTCCCGAGAACTGTATCGAATGTAACCAGTGCTCAATGGTTTGCCCGCACGCTGTAATCCGTCCGTTCGTTTACACCGAGGAACAGGCTGCAAAGCTTCCCGCAGGTACTCCCGTTAAGGACGCAACAGGTATGCCGGGTATGAAGTTCACAATGGCTATTTCCACTCTCGACTGCACAGGCTGCGGTGTTTGCGCTAACATCTGCCCCGCGGCTATAAAGGGCAACAACGCTCTCGTTATGACTCCTATCGAGAAAGCAATGGATCAGCAGAAGACATTCGATTACGCTGTTAAGAATGACAACTCCAACGACGCTGCCGTTGAGAAGTTCAAGGATACAACCGTTAAGGGTGCACAGTTCAAACAGCCGTTGCTCGAATTCTCGGGCGCATGCGCAGGTTGCGGCGAAACTCCTTACGCAAAGCTTGTTACACAGCTGTTCGGCGACCGTATGTACATCGCAAACGCAACAGGCTGCTCTTCAATTTGGGCAGGTTCCGAGCCGTCAACTCCGTACACCACCAACAAGGAAGGTCACGGTCCCGCTTGGGCTAACTCCTTGTTCGAGGATAACGCAGAGTTCGGTTACGGTATGTTTATCGCGCAGGATACTCTCCGCAAGAGAGCACAGGGCAAGCTGAAGGAGATCGCTGCTCTTGAGGGTCACGACAAGGCTAAGGCACTTATCGACGAATACTTCAAGACCGAGAACGACGGCAAGGCTAACGCAGTTGCTACAAAGAACCTCGTTGAGGCGTTTGAGAACTGCAAGTGCGCAAGCGAGCCGCTGGTTGCAGAGGTTCTGAAGCTCAAGAACTACCTC
>JALEQE010000067.1 GCA_022766825.1 Oscillospiraceae bacterium
CAATGGACGATAATATGAGAGCCGAACTGTGCGCTGCAACTGTCGAAAATACAGCTGCAGCGTATCCCGAATTTCGCGGTGCGGTACTCCATTCCGACCGCGGAAGCCAGTACACAAGCGCCTCATACAGAGCCATGCTGAACGAGTATGGAGTAAAGCAGAGCATGAACAGCGCAGGAGGCAGATGTCATGACAACGCCCGCTGCGAAAGTATGTGGGCGCGAATGAAGAACAAGCTGTTTTACAGTCGTGGCAGAAGAAGTACGGATTACACGATAGAACAGCTGAAAACAATGATCTGGCGCTACTACATGAGCTATTGGAATAACCGCCGGATATGTTCGTCCATTGGCGGAATGCCTCCGGCAGAGAAGCGACGTAAATATTACTCGGATAAGAAGGGCAAATCTGCGGCCGCCGCAATGGAATAAATATCCACTTCGCTACGCTACGTGGATATTTATTCCATTGCATTGTTGCTCAAAATTTTTGAGTGAAATGTGTAAAGCTATATTGACAATATCATATGAAACTTTGTACAGATCATCATGCCCCGATTATCTCAAAAGAGGTTTTTAACGAAGCACAGTTAAGACGTCATAAAAAAGTGCTTAAACGAATAAATTCTAAACGAGATAGAAGTTTAGAACAATTAAGATGATACATTTTAATTATTCCTACGAACCTTTTAATTATTCTATGAAAAATTAAAAGGTTCAAAAAGTGGGTTCAAATCAAATAATGAAATGAACCCCCAAAATTAAAAAATTTCCCTTTATTTCGGCATTTTCTCGAAGCCTTGAACCCACAGAAGATAAGAAGTCCTTGAAATCAAGGACTTCTAAATAGGAAAAATTAAAAGGTACAGTAGCAACTTGTATCATTGCTACTGTACCTTTGTGGTCGAGGTGACGGGATATACACTTCAAAACCTTACTCACACCCCGATGAAAGAAATCTATAATGTGATACAATTCACAGCAAACAACAGAGCATAATCCCATAAATACGGCATTTCTGCTTACTTTTACACCTATTTCTTTAATTATGACGAACCGTAGCCTTTTGGTAGTCTATCTTTTTATCACAGCCGTAACTTGCCCCGTTTTGCCCCATAATATTGCGAAATGCGGGTAGCCCCTCCGTCGTGCCGTGGCAGACGAAAAGTATTCTGTACATTGGTTATGTCCTTTCTGAAAGTAATTTTATTGCGCTTTTTTGTCACGATAATTAGCAACTGTTTAGTGCGGATTTATATTTTAAAAACGCCCTCTATGTGAGGGCGATTGATTTTCAAGGGGTGACTCCATCGATAAGCCGAGTTCTGTCGTGTATGATCATCTATCTAGCCGCGCTGTCGCCAACGCGGTCAAGCCGCCTATAAGCGGGCGCGCCGAGCAGACGCGTTATCCCCGCCACCAATCGGCGTTGCATCGGATAGGGTTTACATGGCAGTATACTCTCGTATACTCCGGTGAGCTCTTGCCTCGCCTTTCCACCCTTACAGTCCAAGACTGCGGTATATCTCTGTTGCACTTGCCCTAAGGTCGCCCTCGGCTGACGTTATCAGCTACCCTGCTCTGTGATGCTCGGACTTTCCTCATGACGTTCTCACGTCCCGCGATCATATAATGAAGTCACGTTTTTATTATAACATATTTAAACTAGAATTTCAAGGGGAATCCAGGTTGTGATAAAAAAATAGAAAAACCCCTTGATTTTTTTCTTAAATCAGTGTATAATATATAAAGTATTATGAAAAAATGCTTCGGATCATGGGGGCAGACCCTGTGCAACAGAGTGCTGTGAACCATGTCAGGCGGGGAACCGAGCAGCATTAAGCGGATTTCTCTGTGTGCCGCAGTAAGTCTGTTCCCATGATCCGGGGCATTTGTCTATGTATGGCAGCGGAACGGGGTGAGCGATTGTATCTTGCATTGTACAGAAAATATCGTCCGAGAACATTCGACGACGTAATTTCACAAGAGCATATCACCACAACACTCAAAAATCAAGTGGCAAGCGGAACGGCGGCGCACGCCTATTTGTTTACAGGCTCGCGCGGAACGGGAAAAACATCCTGCGCAAAAATTATGGCTATGGCGGTGAATTGCCTAAACCCCCAGAACGGAAATCCGTGTCTTGAATGTGAACGCTGTCGGGAAATTTTAAGCGGTGAGGCTACGGATATTGTCGAAATGGACGCGGCTTCCAATAACGGCGTTGACGATGTTCGTCAGCTTCGTGATGAAGTGGCATATACGCCGGTCAGTTGCAAATACCGCGTTTATATAATCGACGAGGTGCATATGCTGTCGCCTGCGGCGTTTAACGCTCTGCTGAAAACGCTTGAAGAGCCGCCGCCTCACGTTAAATTCATACTCGCGACAACGGAGTTGCATAAAGTTCCCGCGACGATAAGTTCGAGGTGTCAGCGTTTCGAGTTCAGGCGCGTTGACCCAGCGGAAAGCACGAAACGTTTGATGTATGTTGCCGAAAAGGAAAACGTACAGCTTGACGAGGACGCGGCAGAGCTTATTTCAAGGCTGTCGGACGGCGGTATGCGTGACGCTTTGTCAATACTCGACCGTTGCGTTTCCGCGGATGAACATATAACAGCGCAGATTGTACGCGACTGCGCAGGAGTTGCGGATAACAAGCATTTGTACGCTTTTTCCGAAATGGTTGCGAATAAAGATGTGGCAGGTTGCATTCGTCTGCTAGGCGAACTGCACAAAAACTCAAAAGATTTGGCGCTTGTAATTGATGAGCTGTCGGAGCATTACCGCGACCTTATGCTGTACAAAGTTGCGCCCGAGGATACCGATCTGTTGTCGGCTCTTCCTGACGATTATGCGAAAGTTGCGCGGACGGCGGGATTGTATGATCTTGAAAATTTGTTGCGCTGTCTTACGTTGTTGCAGCAATGCGCCGATAACATAGGGAAAACCAAGCAGCGAAAAACGCTTGCGGAAATGTGCCTTGTAAAAATGTGTACGGGCGCGGATATCCGTGTTTCATACGCTCCGAGAATATCGTCGAAACAGGCGGCACAGCCGATAATTCAGCTGAAGGAATTACCGAAAGACGATTATGTTCCTAAATCGTATGAGGAAATGACAGAGCGGGAGCGGCTCACCGCAAAGCGAACGCAGGAGCTTCTCGACCGAACAGCCGAAAAGCTGGCGGCGCTGCCGAAGACCGGACAGCAGGATATTGTAGAATCGGCGGAGGAAATAAAACCGTCAGACGAAACAGTTTCACGGACATCGGAAAATACCGCTGAACCGCCTCCGTGGGAGGAAGCTCCCGCCGATGACAGTTTTTATAATAACGAGTACCCCATAAACTCGGAGGACAAGCCCGAACGCTCCGAACCGGAGAGCAATGGCGATATCAGAGACGCTGATAAATCCGTTCCCCCGAAAACGGATGATGTTTCAGAAAATAAGGTAAGTCAAAAGGACGTTCCCGGTGAAATAACCGATGAAGAATGGCAGGCGGCGATATCCAAAATGGACGTGTTCTACTCGACTATGTTTGCCGAATCGGAAGCAAAGCTGTCAAATGGCATTCTGGAAGTGTTCTCGTCCAATGATATGCTTATCAGATCCGTTAATGGCGACGAGCTGTCAAAGGTTGAGAAATTGGTCGGCGAATCGTTGGGTTATCCCGTGACATTGAAAATAATCGCGGAAAAGACCGAGCAACCCGAAGAAGAACAAAGTAAGCTGGATAGACTGCTGAGTAAAGCACGGCAGTTTGGTATAGAAGTTCAGAACAAAAATGATTAAACGGAGGATAATATTATGAAATCAAGACTTCCACAGGAATTTCAAGGTGGCAATGCCAATATGAATCAGATGGTAAGAAAAGCTCAGAAAATGCAGGAGGATATTACCCGCGTTCAGGAAGAGATTGAGGCGAAGGAGTTCACAAAGCAGGTTGGCGGCGGAGCAATGGAGCTTGTTATGACAGGCGACAAGAAGCTGAAATCCGTAACCCTGAAGCCTGAGGCTGTTGATCCCGATGATATCGAAATGCTGCAGGATCTTATTATCAGCGGCGTAAACGAGATCATTCAGGATATCGAGGATTATGGCGCGGCAGAAATGGAAAAGGTTACAGGCGGAGTATCACTTCCCGGTTTGATCTGACAGAAGTTCGTGATTGAAAAAGATAAATCCGTTCTTCTTTCATTGCCTTTTGTAAGGTTTGCGCCGTTTTTCGCGGCGGGAATGCTGACGGTATATTTCGGCGGCGGTGCGTCGGGTGCGGTGTTTTTCGCCGCCGGTGCCGCCGCCTTGATTTATTTTATCGTAAAGAAGAAAAAGGCGGCGCTGTGCGCGGCGGGAGCGGTTTGCGGCGTTTTGCTGATGACCGTTTATACTTTCGCGTACTGTAATCCGATTCTGGCTTACGCGGGCAAGACGATAGACGCACAGATTTTTGTACGTGATATCACCGAACGTTCGGGGCAATCGGAGGAAATAATCGCGAAAGTCAACCTTGACGGAAGAACGGCAAAACTCAGATTATCGTGCGCGGATGCTTTGCCCGAGGATTACACGGCTGACGTTACAATAGAGCTTGAAAAAGCGGACGGTGACAATTACGCTCAAAATCTTTCGGTCGGGATATTGCTTACGGGAGAAATAACGGAGGTACGCGGAGCGGAATATGTTGGCGCAGACGCTTACAGCTTTTTCAGAACATTAAGGCGCAATTTCTGCGGAAAACTTTCCGAAAATGTGTTCGGAGACAGCCGGGAGCTTGCGAAAGCAATGCTTTTCGGTGACAGCGGGAATTTGTCGCCGGAATATAAGGAATATCTTCGTGTGAGCGGCGCGGCGCATTATACAGCCGTTTCGGGAGCGCATTTCGCAGTGTTGGGGGCGGCACTGCTTGCGTTTATTCCGCAAAATCGCCGAAAAACGCGGTTTGTGGTTTCGCTTTTGTTTTCGCCCGTGGGAATACTTTTTTACGGTGTTTCACCGTCAGTACTGCGCGCGTCGGTGATGTTTTTCCTGTATGCTCTCGGAATGTTGTTTCACAGAAAAGCGCACCCGCTTAATTCGCTGTGCATTGCTATAACAGTTATTCCCATATTTTCCCCGTTTACGATAGTGGACGCGGGCTTTGCGATGTCGGTTTTGGGCGTATTCGGTGTGGGAGTTGTGGGACCCGCCGTGTCGGAAAAGCTGTGCGAATTTATTCCCGACAAAGCGAAAAACGTGTTATCGCCGATTGTTACGGCGTTTACGTGTTCGGTATGCGCGGTTATCTGCACTTCTCCGATAAGCGTGGCATTGTTTAAAAGTGTATCGTTGAGCGGTGCGCTGACTTCCCTTTTGCTTGCGCCGCTTATGGCAGTCGCAATGACGTTTATGTTGCTGCTCGGAGCGGTACAGATACAGTTATTTGCCGTGCCGATTGATTGGTCAATGAAAATTGCCGCCTTTGTCGTGAGATTATTCGGAAAATGCCGTGTGATGTCGCTTTCCCTTGATTTCAATGGCGCGTGGATATTGGCGGCGGCACTTGCTTTGATAGTGACTGTCTGCGCGTTCGGTGATTTAAAAACGTTCTCGCTGTTCGGGAAAATAGCGGGCGCTTTTGCGGTGATAATTCCCGTAATATCGGTTATTATCGTGATGAACCGTCACGAGGTGCGTTTTGTCGGGAATACATACAGCTCGGCGGCGATTGTGTTTGATAAGAATACGGCGGCGGTGTTTGTTTCGGGCGGTGGCGACGGACTTTCGGAAAGAATATCGCGCGTACTCCGAGAACACGGCGTGGTTAAAGTAACGGAACTCGCGGCATACAACGCGGACTACGGCGGCGCGCTCGCGGTAAAGGAGCTGTCCGAAATGCTACCTGTCGGGAAAATTTACACAAACGAGCTTGCGGAAGGGTTGCTGACGGATCTGAATACCGAAACCGTTCCCGAAAGCGGGATTTTCACGGCGAGCGGTGTGACAATAGCGTCCGCGGCAAATTTCGATGATCCTCCCGCCGTTGATATTCTTTTGTACGGTGGGAATATGAATAAAGTTACGGAAAGTCCCGCGAAAACGGCGGTGTATTTCTCGAAAAAAGAGTCCCCCCTGCCCGACAATTTCTGTAACGCGCGTATTGACTGCGATTTTAAAGTGGCAATACGTTGACCGAAGTAATAAGAAAGGAAAGGTAAAAAATGTCGGAATATGTATCTGTGCCGCTGGCATTGGCGGCGGAGCAGTTTGCGAAATTGCCCGGCGTGGGAATAAAAACCGCGCAGAGATTGGCGTATTATATGTTGAATTTGCCCGAAAACGAGGTAAAAGAGTTTGCGGATAATCTGGTTAAAGCGCGGCAAAGCGTGAGATTGTGCCGCTGTTGTCAGAATTTCACCGAGCAGGAGCTGTGCGAAATATGTTCCGACGAAAATCGCCGTAAAGATCAGATTTGCGTTGTGGAGTCGCCGAAAGATGTTTCCGCTTTTGAACGCGCGGGCGGCTATGACGGGCTGTATCACGTTCTGCACGGGTTGCTGTCACCTATGGACGGGGTTACCGCCGAGGACATTAAAATAAAAGAGCTGCTGGCGCGGTTAAGCGATGTAAAAGAAGTCATAATGGCGACAAATCCCACGGTTGAGGGCGAGGCAACGGCAATGTATATCGGACGTCTGATAAAACCAATGGGAATTAAAGTTACAAGGCTTGCTTACGGTTTGCCCGCGGGTTCGGCATTGGAATTTGCCGACGATGTGACGCTTGCGAAAGCGTTGGAAAATCGCAGTGAACTGTAAAAGGTTCTCACATCAATTCAGGGAGTAAATATGAAAATCAAAAAAAATCGGTAAAATCATCGGCAGAGTGTTGTTGATACTGCTTGCAATAATAATTCTGTTTGTGTTGGTAACGTTTATTATACACAGCGTCAAAAGCAAGCAGGAAATCGACCTGTTAAAAGAAAAGGGTTATTATAATCCTGTTTCGGTGGGCGATTATTCTCTTAATGTTGCGAAATTCGGCAATGAAAACGGAAATCACACGATCGTGGGTCTTGCGGGACTTGGTATGGGAGATTATTCGCTTGCGGCAAGACAGATGACAGCCTGTCTTGAGGAGGATAATCTTGTTGTGTTTGTCGATCGCGCAGGCTATGGTTTCAGCGACGATACCAATAACGAAATGACACTCGAATACATAGTCGAGGACTAGCGAAAGGCGCTTAAAAACGCAGGAATTGAGGCTCCGTATATTCTTATGCCTCATTCTATCGGCGGAGCGTATGCGAATTACTGGGTAAGCAATTACCCCGAGGAAATTGAAGCGTTTGTAATTGTTGACGGTTCACAGCTCAGTGAAAACGCTTTTTTTGACGAGCCGACAAGCGAAGTCGGCATTGGCGATAGGATTAACGCATTTCTTGCAAAACTTGGCTTCAGCAGATATGTTCTGCGTAATTATTCTTATCATTACCCCGACAATTACTCAGAGGAAGAGCAGTATCTTGGTGACGCTCTTTCTCTTATGACGCTCGATTCCATTGCTCCCATTTCCGAATCGGCACTGTTGGCGAGAAACGCGCAGGACGCTTTCAACGGGATAATCACTAACGATATTCCTAAGCTGTATATCTGTGCAAGCTGGGGGATCCAAACAAAAGAAGATGTGATCGAGGTCAATAAATGGATAAATCGGCAAATCGAAATAAACGATCTCGATACTGAGCTTCGTTCTTTGGAAATAAGCGATGATACCCTGAAAACAATTCTTGAAAACTACGAAAAAGCTAGAAACGAAACGATATATCCGTACGCCGAGAAAATGGGAAACTGTGAGGTTGTGTGCCTAGCCGGCGACCATATGATTTATGAGCAGAAGCCTGCGGAATGCGGTGAAATTATAAAGAATTTTATTGATGGACTTGACAGCTGAATTTCAATTTGACGAGATAACAAGTTTATATAATAACTGCATATAAGGTGACAAACTATGAATACAATTGATGTAAGGGATTATGAGGTTGAAATAAACGGGAAGATAATAAAGTTTCCGGCTTCCTGTCAGGAACTTATTGAAGCGTTGGGAGAGCCGAGAATTGTAGGTGATGGTGAAAAGGCAAGTTATATTTATGATGAGCTTGGAATTTCATTTGATAACGGCAGTCCGGTTTATCTTAAAAAGAACAAGGGTTTTGTTGATAAATATCATCTTGTGACTTACTGTACAATTTATGTGTGTGATGAAAGTTGCTTAAGTGGGGAACATGCGAAAAAACCATATCAGGGAACTGTGACTTTTTTCGGAAAGCCTTGGGAAAGCTATAATCCCGCTTATGGTCAGCAACAGGCGGTGTGGCGAAATGGAGATGATTGGTGCTTCTCCCATATCGGAGTGATTATGAGGGGTAATCCCGATGCGCGTAATTATGAAAATGAAAAAATCAATAAAACGATATATCTTTCATTTAAGCCAGAGCGTCCGAAGAGTACTGAAAATTACAATATCGTTGAAACAGACGAACAGTGTCTTATGTTTGATAATTTCAATTTTAAACTTGCGGTTATTCAGGAACTTATGTATGAACAGGAAGTACTGAAACCGTATTTTGATATATATGATTATTTGAAATTTAAAAAGAGCAAAGCAAATACCGAATCTTTAAAAAATGTAAAGCCCGCGGTCGATTTCTTTAAAAACCTGAAAATTCCGTTATCACTTGCTGAAAAAGTGGAGAAAATCACAATGGATGGCGGAAACGAAATATATATGAATATTTGTCCGGCTTGGGACGGTGAAGACGACAGATTTGATTTGGACGAAGTTACGGCAGAGGAACTGAAACAATTCCCGAATCTGAAAAAGATGACAGTTATGTCAAAATCAATCAAAACTATACAAAAAATTGGAGATAAGATTGGAATCAAGATTGGGAGTCTTTGAAAAATCAGATTGAAACAAACAGTCTGAAAAGGATTGATTTAGAGGGTAAAACAACATGACAATCAGAGAGATTAAACAAAACAAAAAGCAGTATATTTTCTTATTGTTGTTAGCGGATGAACAGGAAGATATGATAGACCGGTACCTTGAAAAGGGAACAATGTATGTACTTGATGACAACGGAGTAAAAAGCGAATGCGTTGTGACCAACGAGGGAAATGGTATTCTAGAAATCAAAAACATTGCAACGTTGCCCGAATATAAAGGAAAAGGGTATGGAAAAATGTTGATTGATTTTCTGGCTGAAAAATACACCGGACAGTACACCGTTTTGCAGGTCGGCACAGGCGATAGTCCATTAACAATACCTTTTTATGAAAAATGCGGATTTGTTCGTTCACATATTAAACCGAATTTCTTTACGGATAATTACGACCACCCTATTTATGAGTGCGGTATTCAGTTGGTGGATATGGTTTATCTACAAAGAAAAATATAAGATAACACCGTGCTATCATCTGATTGCGCAATCGAACGACAAATAATTATGCGGTGATGTTATATGAATGCGATATCCGTTATCGGAAAAGTCAATGCAAAAAACCTCTCCGAAAGTTTTAAAACGGAGAGGTTTTGATATTATTCACTGTCTTTTGTGCCGATAATATTTGCCAATTGTGTGAGTATACTGCTGCGCGCGTCAACGGTTATCTCGCCGACATTTTCGCAGATTTTTTCTATGTATTCAAGCTCTTTCAAGCGGCGGAGCGTTGCGTTTTCGTCCATAAGCTTCGCAGTGTTCAAAAGTGAACGTGTTGACGCGACTTCCTCGCGGCGGGTGATTACATTCGCCTGAGCGCGCTTTTCCGCCGCAAGAACAGAATTCATAATCGCCGAAATCTCACCCGGCAGAATTACGTCCTTAATGCCGCCCGAAGTAATCTCAACGAACATACCGTCCGTGCGCTTTTTAAGTTCGGAAAATATCTCATTGCCAATGTTTTCACGGTCGGAAAGCAGTTCATCCATTGTCTTGCCGCCGAGATAGTCGCGCAAAGCAAGCTGCGCCGCCGCGTAAAGCGTCTGCGAAATATTGGAATATGTCGCGGCAAGTTTTTCATAGTCGATAATTTTCCAGTTTGCTGTGAAATTCACGCGCACGCCTACTCTGTCTTTTGTGAGAATATCCTGTCCGCTAATGTCCAACTGTTGAACGCGCATATCAAATATTTTATAAGAAACGTCAACAGAACCGTTCCAATAATAATAGTGTCCCTCGTCAAGATATTCGGCGGTTTTGTCGTTATAGTAAATAACAGCCTTGCTGTACGGCGGAACAACAACGCACTTTAAACTGAAACTCACCAACGCAATAGCCGAGGATTTGAAAACAGCGGCTTCCGACAGCTTTATCGACAGCCTGAAGATGATTGAGATAGAGGATATTCAGCCGAACGAGGACAATTTCTATGAGATGTCGGAGATTGAGGA
>JALEQE010000070.1 GCA_022766825.1 Oscillospiraceae bacterium
ACATGCCTCGTCCTTGGAAACAAATCAAACGCTCTGACGGATTCGGCAATGTAACCGTGTTCCGAGAGGTATTTGCAGTCGCGGGCGGCGGTGGCGGGATTGCAGGAAATCATTACAATGCGTTCGGGGTTCATTTTAACGCAAGCTGCAAGAGTTTTTTCGTCACAGCCTTTGCGCGGCGGGTCAAGCAGAATTACATCGGGGGACAAATTGCTTTCGGATAATTTCACCGCCGCCTCCGCGGCGTCCGCACAAATAAACTCCGCGTTTGTAAAACCATTGTTTTCGGCGTTCCGGCGCGCGTTTTCCACGGCTTCGGGAATTATCTCCGCGCCGATAACTTTTGCGGCGTCTTTTGCCATTGATAAACCGATTGTGCCTATACCGCAATACAGGTCAAGCAAAATCTTACCGCGCGGCTCGGCAAATTCGGCGGCTTGCTTATACAGTTTTTCCGCCTGAACCGTATTAACTTGATAAAATGACTTCGGCGCGATTTCAACCGACACGCCGCACATCGTATCACAAATATCGGATTTACCGTAAAGAAGTATTTCCTTTTCACCAAGAATGACATTGGTGCGTTCGGGATTTATATTCAGCACAACACCGGTAACTTCAGAGAATTTCTTTGCAATATCCGCAGACAGCTTTTTAAATTCGGGGACTTTTCGCTTGGCAACAAGCACAACGCAGATATTTCCGCTGTTATGACCCTTGCGCAGATAAATATGCCGCAAAACTCCCTCGTGTTTTTCCTCGCTGTAAATCGATATTTTGTATTCCTTGCATTTCCGTTTTATAAAATCAACTATTTCCGTGAATATAGACGGTTGAAGTTTGCAGTCGTCAACCGCGGCAACACGGTGTGTCCTTTCCGAAAAAAAACCACTGATTATCTCTCCGTTATCCGTTTTAGCAAGCGGCATTTGAAGTTTGTTGCGATAACGTTCCGTGTGTTCACTTCCACAGATTGACAAGAAATTAGGAGAAAGACCGCCTATTCTTGTGAAAGCGTCACGGACAGTCTGCTCCTTTGCGGATAGTTCCGCCGAATAGCTTATGTGACGATAAACGCACCCGCCGCATTTCCCAAAAACAGGACAGTCGTTTTCAATCCTGTCAGGCGAGGGTGTTAATATTTTGTTTATAATCCCATAAGCGTATGATTTCAGCACTTTTACGATTTTCACTTCAAGAATATCGCCGACAGCCGTTTTCGGGACAAAAACCGCCATTCCCTCATATTTTCCGACACCGCTTCCTTCGCTTGTAAGCGATATTATTTCAAGTTCAATTATACCATTCTTTTTCATATTTCACCTTACAAATCAACCCCGATTGCTCGGGGCTAAAATTATTATATTTCACCAAGGCTCTTCGCTTTGAGGTATGCGTTGATAAAGCCGTCGATATCTCCGTCCATAACTGCGTTGACGTTTGCGTTCTCAAACTTTGTGCGAACATCCTTAACAAGCGTGTACGGCATAAATACATAAGAGCGTATCTGACTGCCCCACTCGATTTTAAGCTGTTCGCCCTTGATATCGGAAATTTTGTCGAGGTGTTCCTGCTCTTTGATCTGAACGAGCTTTGACACCAACATTTTCATAGCGAAATCACGGTTCTGTACCTGCGAACGCTGTGTCTGACAGCAAGTAACAATACCTGTAGGTTTGTGTATCAAACGAACCGCCGAACTTGTTTTGTTGATGTGCTGACCGCCTGCGCCAGACGCTCTGTACACTTCCATTTCAATATCCTCGGGACGAATTTCAACGCTTAAATCCTTTTCAATTTCCGGCATTACCTCAACCGACGCAAAACTTGTGTGACGTCTGCCCGCCGCGTCAAACGGCGATACTCTTACAAGTCTGTGAACGCCGTGTTCGGATTTCAAAAATCCGTACGCGTTATACCCCTCAATATGAATGGACGCGCTTTTAATTCCCGCCTCATCACCGTCGAGAATATCAAGCACTTCAGTTTTGAAACCGTGTCTGTCAGCCCATTTTGTGTACATACGCAAAAGCATTTGAACCCAGTCCTGCGCCTCGGTTCCGCCCGCGCCCGCGTGGAACGAAACAATTGCGTTTGAACTGTCGTATTCGCCCGTCATAAGAGTTGCGAGGGTCATTGCCTCATAGTCGTTTTTGACTTTCGTGGCAAGCTCGTTGACTTCGGCAACCATTGACTCGTCATTCTCTTCCTCGGCAAGTTCAATCATCGTCAGAACATCATCGCAGTTTGCGCAAAGCTTTTCATAGCTCTGTATCGTATTCTTGTATTGACCTATTTGCTGTAAAACCGCCTGTGACTTTTCGGGATCGTCCCAGAAATTCGGTTCGGTGGTTTTCATCTCCAATTCATCAAGTTTGATTTTAATCCCGTCCAAATTCAACGCGCCGCGCAATTCCTCAAGCTGAGGTTTCAAGCCTTCCATTGCAAGCCGTGTTTCATCATATTGTATCATAAATAAACTCCCCTATATGTCAATTTTACCCTAACTGTAATATTATACCATATTTTCTGATTTTTTGCAATACATTTAGGAAATTTTCACGTGAGAAACATTCGATGTTATTTTACCTTAATAATTGTATTTAGCAACTCAATAATATCTGATTTTTTCGCAAGCCCGTCCGAAAACGCTGTTGCTCCGCCTGCCGCTGTACCCTGCTTCAAAGCATATTCATAATCGCCGCTCTTTTCAGTTATCGCCGCCAAAAATCCCGCAAGCATACTGTCACCCGCTCCTACCGAGTTTTTAACATTTCCTTTGCAGGCACTGCAGAAGTATAAATTTCCGTTTTCCGCCACAAGAAAAGCTCCATCGCCCGCCATTGAAACAAGAACGTTCTGCGCTCCCATTTCCCTCAGTTTTCTCGCGTCGTTTATTATTTCCTCTTTTGACGACGGTTTAGCGCCGAATATTTCGCCAAGCTCGTCCAGATTGGGCTTTATAAGAAATGGTTTATATTTCAGAGCGTTTGTGAGTAATTTTCCTGTCGCATCCACAGCGACTTTCACTTTTTTTGATAAAACGTACTCCATAATACGCTCGTAAATATCGGTTGGCAACGATTTTGGAACGCTTCCCGCAAGCACAAGAACATCTCCGTCCCGTAATTCGTCAAGCTGTTCAAACAGATGTTTTAAGTCGCTATCAGAAATATCGGGGCCGTTTGAATTGATTTCCGTTTCGGAAATTTTGTTATTATCATCGCAATTTTTCAGTTTTACATTTATTCGCGACAGTCCGTTCTGCAATTTTACAAAATCAGGCTGAACGCCAAAAGCCGAAACACGGCGCTCAATTTCATCTCCCGTAAATCCCGCAACAAATCCCAATGCTTTGGATTTAACACCAAGCTCCGACAAGATAATCGAAACGTTTATTCCTTTCCCGCCGACTTCAACAACTTCCCTTTTCATCTTATTGATTGTTCCCGCCGAGAAGTTGTTTACAAACACAATATAATCCAAAGCGGGATTTAACGTTACTGTATATACCATTTTAATATCCTTATTTGTATTCTTCAGGCAACACCGCATAATTATTGTCGTTCGATTGCGCAGTCAGATTTATAGTGCGTTCGCCTTTTGTGCGGCACGTCCTGTGCCGCTTGGGCGAACGCCTTCTGACTTCGTGTCGGCGGCAGATTGTACAAATTGAGTGCAGGCGGGCTGACGCAGCGTTTTCCGCCGAAGGCGGATAATGCGGTCAAGCGAAATTTTGTGCACGCATTATGCGCTTCGCGCAAAACGCTATGCCGGAAAATATGCAAGCAAGCGAATGACAAAGGCGCTAGCCGTTAATTGTGCGGTATTGCCTTCAATATATTCGTGCAGTTTTCGAGTGTTTTCCCTCATTTGTTTGTCGCAATTTTCATCATCTATATAGGGAAGTCCGCTTTGTTTGCGAGAAAAATTATCCATTATCCGACTCCTCAATTTTCTTCTTGTTTCCAATAAGCGTTCTTATAACTATCATTGCCGCGAACATCACAGCGCCGCTTACTGATACGATAATTCCCGTTTTCATTCCCGCGGGGAAGAACGACATTTCAACAACGTGTTTTCCGCTTGAAATTTCAAAGCACATCAGAGTATCGTTTGCGGTTTTCAGAATCGGTATGGGTTCACCGTCAAGCAAAACCGTCCAACCCTCTTCATAGGGTATCGACGTGAACAACGCACAGTCTTTTTTCGCGTCAACGGAAATGCTGAGTTTCGCCGTGCTTGTGCGCGTAACTTCCGTATTTTCGTTCATTGACAGCATTATTTCATCAAAACGAGCAAGTGCTTCTTCATCAAGTGTGCAGAATTGCGGATGTTCAAAGAAAACTTCGTTCCCCCTAAGTTCCAGCTTTACATCAAATGTTTCACCCTGCCTGAAATTACCCAGATAAGCTATCGAATGATTTTCATTCTCAAAGTAATACTTGATAAATTCGCCGTTGACGTAAAGTTTACACTCTCGTTCGTAATTTGAAGGGAAATAAACGTAAACTTCCCCGCTCTTTGACGTGGTGACTTTATAATTTATAAACGCTTCATCATTTTCAAGTCTTTTTTTGTAAGACAAATGATTATCCGTTGTCGAACCCGCGTTCAGATTGCTCAATTCAATCGAGTATTCATCAATCGGAACGAATATACTCTCAAAATTTCCCGATAACTTTGCCGCAAGTCGTTCCTGAACATCAAACGGAGATTTATCTTTAAGCACTGCTCCGATAACGTCTTTTTCTGCAAGGTATGCAAACCCGAACGCGTCCTCGTTCACATAAGCCTTGATTTCGTTATCATTTGAGATATCAAGCGTTTCGTCATATTGCGACAAAAGTTCGCTTTTTGACAAAACGTACTTTATGCCAAGAATATCGTCCATAAGTTTGGTTTCACCGTCAAAGCGTGAATAATGCTCCCGCGCGCCGAAACCAAGGGTTTTCGCAAGCGCGATTGCCTTTGCGTTGAATGTGCTTGTACTGTGCGAAATTCCGTACATTCCCACAGCCATTGGGTCGTTTACACAGCGGTGATAGGTTTTCTCCATACGATAAAAACCGTCGTCAACTGCTTTTACTTCGTTTACCACTTCACGCGTTTCGGGAATAGTACCGAGATAACTATCACGCGAAGAATAATAAACGTCCTTGTCCATTCTGTAAATGGTAATGATGTTGTTGAGCAAAAGCTCCGCGCTTACAAGCGAAAGCAACGTTATTTTCATTGCGCGGTGATCAGGATAATTTTTGAATAATACAACCGCCCCGGCAATTACCGCGAGAACAATAAGCGGTATTACAATGACGAGTGTTGTGTTGAAATGTTCACTGCCCGCGTAGTGATCCGTGATAAGAAGTACAGCCACAAGTGCGGCGAAACCTCCGCCAATCGTTTTCCGTTTAACGCTATTTATGTTTTCAAAAGTCTCCGCGCCGAACATCATCAATAGAAACGCCACTATGAAAGCGTATCTGTACGGCATCCACACGGGAACTTTTCCGCCGTGCCACAGCATATCAACGGGTTTTATATACATTGAAAGCAAAATAACCGCAAGCAGCGCTCCGCCCGAAACTCTCTGCCTTAACGGTATTTTCCGCGCGGTAAAATAGATTACGGCGAAAAACAGCGCAAGCGTTCCGCAGTACAGCATCGGAAAACCCTCGGGACGTATCGTGTCAAACGTTCCCGCGAATAGTTTCAGAAAAACGTCGGTGATGTTAAAATTCTCAGCAAACGAATAATCCGAATTACCAAACGCGAATTTTCCCAATTGCAATGACTTGTATACCGGGAATATAATCCAACAGCTCATTAAAACGGCGACAACCGAAGACGCGCCGAAAAGCAGTACAGATTTTAGTACAGGTTTTGCGCCAACATCGGTTGTTTTGCCAGAAACAATATAGTACGCAAAATAAAGTGCGGAAAAAATCCCCACCATAAATCCGATATAGAAGTTCGATACGAAAACATAAACAAGCGACAGCGTATAAAGGATAAAATGCTTTTTGTCACAGACGTGTTCAATGCCGATTACCACAAGCGGCAAAGCAATCAAACCGTCCAGCCACATCGGATTTATCGAATGAGCCGCAAAATATCCCGAAAGCGCGTACATTATTGAGAAAAGCACTGTTGTAGTATCGGAATAACCACGTGTTTTTTTCAGCAGAAAAGCACAGGAAAGTCCGCCCCCCGCCGCTTTTACAAGCAGCATTGTAAGCAGTCCCTCAGTTATCGCTGTTCTGGGGAAAAGCCACACAATAAAGTTAAACGGACTTGCGAGATAATAAGCGAATGTCCCGAAAAACTCGCCCGAAAAAGTACTGCTCCAACAGTAGAACAAGCTCTCTTTTCCCGCGAAAACGTCATACATATAATCATAGTAATAGACATACTGCGCATTTAAGTCAAGAGCTAAAACAGAACGTTCTCCTATTGGGTAAACGCCGAAAATCATATACGTAACAAAAAACAGTACGGCGGGTATGAGAAAAGATAAGATATATGCTTTGTTTTTAAAGCAAAAACCGTAGGTTCGCTGACAGAATGTGCCGAAATGATTATTCAAAACAAAAGTTCTCCCTTATTCACCCAATATCTTGACAACAACGCTCTTTTCGCGCTGACCGTCAAAATCGCCGTACATAATATACTGGCGAGGTCCCAGATCCAGTTTGCCCTCGGTTATCGGAACAGTTACCGAAGCGCCCAACATAAGCTGTTTCAAATGCGGAATACCCGCGCTTTGATAATCAACTTTATATTCCGTGTCGCCGTTTGCCTCGCTTGACAACAGCCTAAGCCAATCAGCATACAGATTTTCGTTATCGTGTTCCAAAAAAACCGCCGAAGTTGTGTGCTGTGAAATAACAACGCAAATACCGTTTCTTACATCACTTCTTCTGACGCATTCCTCTATCTCATAGGACAAATTGAGGAACTGTTCTTTCTCTTCTGTATTGATCGCTAAAACCTGTCTGAACGTTTTCATTTTCATACTTCCTTTCTGTTATTTACGCTCATTAATGGTGAGCGTTCCGTGTTCGGCGGTAACTTCTATCTGTTTTCGTCCTCCGTTGAACGAATACAGATAATCGCCGTATACCTGACCGCTCATAAGATCTGTCTTACATTCACCGTCCTTCGTTCTGAAATCAACCGCAACGGAGCTGTCCGACGGAACGGTAAGCTCAATATTGCCCTCACGGTTCAGAATACTTGTTCCGTGAACGATATAACCTACATCCAAACGAATATTACCGCTCGTTGTGGATAATGACGCCAGATAACCCATATTACCGACAGATATATCACCGCTTTCGGTAACAGCCGAAAGCTTATTGCAGTCTATTTCATCAACGTCTATATTTCCTGTGCCTGTGTATATGGTAATATCACGATATACAGTTCTCGGAAGATAGATCTTAACACCAAACTCCGAACGTTTGCCCGCAAACAGCGATACAACAAAATTATTATTCTCTGTTATCGTCAGCTTATTATCACCGACTTCAAAATCAAGCGGGCGGTCATTTTTGTATTCGACTGTAATTTCTTCCTTATCATACGGAATAAAACGTACATCCAACCGCTGAAGCTCAATATTAAGATACTCCAGCAACGGAAATGTAAACGCTCCGCCTGCCCCGGAGGAGTGCGGAGCATTTCTCAGAAGAAAAGCTATTCCGCCGAACAGCAAAGCCAGAGCAAATGCTGCCGCAAGACATTTGTTTATTCTTTTTTCCATTTAATTACCAATCTCTGAGCCTGTCACAGCGGCGTTTGATTACTAAAAAACGTCTTGATACAAAATATCCCAGTTTAACCGCCAAAAGTCCGAACGCTGCCGAAAGAAAAATCAATGAAAGACCGCCAAACAGCATAAAAGGCGGAGCGAGTTCCGTAATGATAAGATCCTCGTTGAACAGCAATGCCGCCGCTCCGAATATCAAAAGCATCACACCGAAAGGTATTCCAACGGCAACGACGACAAAAAGCACAAACATCACCGCGAACAAAACCGCAAAAAGCAGCCAATATCCCGCGTAATTCAAGAAAACTTTAAATTTTGCCAAAAGGAACACTCCTTTTTAAGGCAACACCGCACAATTAACGGCTAGCGCCTTTGTCATTCGCTTGCTTGCATATTTTCCGTCATAGCGTTTTGCGCGAAGCGCATAATGCGTGCACAAAATTTCGCTTGACCGCATTATCCGCCTTCGGCGGAAAACGCTGCGTCAGCCCGCCTGCGCTCAATTTGTACAATCTGCCGCC
>JALEQE010000077.1 GCA_022766825.1 Oscillospiraceae bacterium
CGATTTGCGGTTGAGAAATGAAATCGGATCAACGGCAAAAGTTCCAAAATGGGCGGTTGCGTTCAAATACCCACCCGAAGAAAAAGAAACAACGTTGAATAAAATTGAGATAAATGTCGGAAGAACAGGTGCTCTTACTCCCGTAGCGGTATTCGATCCGGTTCAGCTGGCGGGAACAAGCGTATCGAGAGCTGTTCTTCACAATCAGGATTTTATAACCGAACGCGATATAAGAATAGGTGACAGAATAACTGTTCGCAAAGCTGGAGATATAATCCCCGAAGTTATTAAATCGGTATCACATAGAGATGATTCGGAACCGTTTTTTATCCCTGATAAATGCCCTGTTTGTGGAGCCGCTGCCGTCCGAGATGAAGACGAGGCGGTAATACGTTGTCAGAATCCCGATTGTCCCGCGCAGTTACTTCGTTCAATAGAGCATTTCGCTTCGCGAAACGCAATGAACATTGACGGATTAGGCGAGGCTTTGGTTCAACAGTTGGTTGACGCTGGATTTGTGCAAACGGTCGCAGATTTGTACACGTTGGATATGTTAAAAGTAATGTCCCTTGACCGAATGGGTGCAAAATCCGCACAAAACCTTATTGATAATATTGAAAAATCAAAAAAGAACGAGCTTGACAGACTTATATTCGCGTTGGGAATACGCGGTATAGGTCAAAAAACGGCGAAAGACCTCTGCAAGAAATTCGGTAGTATTGAGAAGATAGAAACAGCTTCTGTTGATGAAATCGCCGAGATAGACGGTTTTGGTGAAGTACTTGCGAAATCTGTATATAATGCAATGCGAGAACCGCATCGAATAAAACTGATTGAACGCTTAAAAGAACTCGGCGTAAATATGACATACTCAAATCAACAGGTTTCGAGCAGTCTTGCAGGTTTGACGTTTGTTCTTACGGGAACTCTACCGACATTGAAACGCGAACAAGCAAAGGAAATGATTGAACAGCACGGCGGAAAATGCAGTGGCTCGGTATCAAAAAAGACAAGCTATCTCGTTGCAGGTGAGGAAGCAGGCAGTAAACTTGATAAAGCAAACGAGCTTGGAATTACGGTTCTTAATGAAGAACAATTCTTAAACTTGTTAAAATAAATCGGAATAAAGAAGGAGGACACACCGATGAGTATAGATGTAAAGCATCTTGCAAAGCTTGCGCGTCTTCGTATAGAAGATGACAAGCTTGCGAAATTTGAAAAAGATATGGAGAGCATTGTTGCAATGGTTGAACAGCTGCCCGAAGTTTCGGGAGATGCGTCGGGTCTTGACCCCGAACACCCAATGAAACTGCGTGAGGACGTTGAAAGTACAAACAAAATGTCACGTTCGGAATTGTTGGCAAATGCTCCCGAAATGCAGGCGGGTTGCGTGGTAGTACCGAAAACAGTAGAATAAAGAAAGGACAGCAAAATAATGGAATTGTATGAAATGTCGGCTCACGAGCTGTCGAAAATGCTTTCGGAAAAGAAATGCAGCAGCGAAGAGCTTACAAAGTCCGTGCTTGACAGAACGGCGGAAACAGATGAAAAGGTAGGCGCTTATATTACGCTGTGCGGCGATGAAGCGATAAAAAAAGCGCGCGAAGTTGACGAAAAACGTGGAAAAGAAACTTTGCATCCTATGGCGGGTATTCCTATCGGAATAAAAGATAATATCTCCACAAAAGGAATACTCACAACGTGCGCGTCGAAGATGCTGTACAATTATGTTCCTCCGTTTGACGCGTTTGTAATGAACAAAGTGAAATCCGCGGATATGGTTGTTTTGGGCAAACTGAATATGGATGAGTTTGCAATGGGTTCGTCAACCGAAACCTCATATTTCAAGAAAACACATAACCCGCATAATTTGGGCTGTGTACCGGGAGGTTCTTCGGGTGGTTCTGCGGCTGCTGTCGCGGCGGGTTCGGCGGTAATCTCACTCGGATCCGATACGGGCGGTTCTATAAGAATGCCCGCATCATACTGCGGAATTGTCGGTTTAAAACCTACTTACGGAAGTGTGTCGCGTTACGGATTGGTGGCATTCGCATCATCTCTTGATCAGATAGGTCCGCTTGCGAGAAATGTAACGGACGCGGCAATGCTATACAGCCTGATATGCGGTCACGACCCAATGGACGCGACTTCACAGAACAGAGAATATCCTGATTTTACCCACTTGCTGAACAGTGACGTCAAGGGGCTTAAAATCGGAATACCTTCCGAGTATTTCGGAGACGGTGTCGACGAAAGCGTAAAAACGACCGTGATGAATGCTGTTAAAGAGCTTGAAAAGAATGGAGCAGAAATTGTTAATATTTCACTTCCAAGTACAAAGTACGCATTGAACGCATATTATATCATTTCATCTGCAGAGGCAAGCTCAAACCTCGCACGATTTGACGGCGTAAAATACGGTTATCGTACAGAGAATTATTCCGACCTTACTGATATGTACGAAAAAACAAGAAGTGAAGGCTTTGGTGATGAAGTAAAACGCAGAATTATGCTCGGAACATTTGTTCTGTCAAGCGGATTTTTCGATGCATACTACAAAAAAGCAAAGCTGGTTGCTATGGATATTGTCAAGGAATTTAATGCGGCATTTGAGAAATGCGATGTTATCGCAACACCCGCGACCCCGGGAACGGCATTTAAAATCGGCGAAAATATCGGTGATCCGACAAAGATGTACGCGGCGGATATCTGCACGGTAACAGTAAATATCGCGGGGCTTCCCGCAATAAGCATTCCTTGCGGAAAAATCAACGATATGCCTATCGGATTGCAGTTTATCGGAAAGAAATTTTCCGAACAGACTTTGCTTAATTCTGCTTATGCAGTTGAAAAGATATTCGGTGAAGCAAAACCGGTAAATGTGTGAAAACGGGAGGTGAAAAATAATGGAATATGAAACTATAATCGGTCTTGAAGTTCACGCGGAGCTGAATACAAAGACCAAAATATACTGTAACTGTAAAAATGCGTTCGGTTTGGAAGTTAATACGCAGATTTGCCCGATTTGTACCGGTATGCCGGGAACACTTCCCACACTTAACGAAAAAGTTGTCGAATACGCAGTTAAAATGGGACACGCGACAAACTGTAAAATAAACAATATCTGCAAACAGGACAGAAAGAACTATTTTTACCCCGACTTGCCTAAAGCATATCAGATTTCACAGGCCGATATTCCGCTTTGCGAACACGGTTATGTCGATATTATGCTTAACGGTGAGGAAAAACGCATTGGAATAACCCGTATTCATATTGAGGAAGACGCGGGCAAAATGCTGCACAACGAGGCGTTTAAAGGTTCTTTGGTAGACTTTAACCGCTGCGGTGTTCCGCTTATCGAAATAGTTTCCGAACCCGATATGCGTTCAAGTGCGGAAGCAAAGGCATACCTTGATACGCTGAAATCAATTCTGCAATACATTGATATTTCTGACTGTAAAATGGAGCAAGGCTCTATTCGTTGTGACGTAAACGTTTCTGTTCGTCCTAAAGGGGCAACGGAATTTGGCAAACGTGTCGAAATGAAGAACGTCAACTCATTTTCCGGTGCAATGAGAGCAATTGATTATGAAGCAAACCGCCAAATCGAGGCTCTTGAACGCGGCGAGGAAATATTCCAGGAAACACGCCGTTGGGATGATCAGAAGGGAATGAACTTTGTGCTTCGTTCAAAAGAGGACGCGCAGGATTACAGATATTTTCCCGAACCCGATCTCACAACAATTTATATACCGATTGAAAAGGTTGAAAAACTGAAAAATGAAATTCCCGAATTACCTAACGCGAAAATCAAGCGTTATGTTAAAGAACTCGGTTTGTCGCAGACAGACGCGGAGCTTATCGCGGAAAATCTACCCCGCTGCAAATTGTTTGATGAATGTATTGAATTGGGTGGATGTTCGCCAAAAAACGTTTCAAACTGGGTTCTCGCTGATGTTTCAAAATATATGAATGAAACCGGCAAGGATATTTCCGAAACAGAACTTACCGCCGAAAGATTGGTTAAAATAATTTCTCTTATTGAAAGCGGCAAAATATCAAACAATTCCGGAAAGATTATTTTTGATGAAATAATGAACGGAAACACCGATATCGATAATATTATCAAAGAAAAAGATCTGGCACAGATTTCCGATGATTCCGCTATTGAAAAAATCGTAAATGATGTATTGGCGGCAAATCAGAAATCCGTGGATGACTATCACAGCGGAAAAACAAACGCTTTAGGTTATCTTGTAGGTCAGTGTATGAA
>JALEQE010000132.1 GCA_022766825.1 Oscillospiraceae bacterium
GACCAGGTCATAACTAAAGACAGCACTTCCTATGACGAGGAAACCGTAAAGTATATTTTCGGCGCTTCAGCAGACGGAAAGGCAACCCTGTTTGAAACAGATGATAAAGTTTATCTTATAATCAAAGAGGATATTACAGAAAAGACAAGCTGGAAAGAAGAAAATAACGCGTCAATACTTAATGAGATGAAGAAAGATGAGTTTAAGGAAATGCTGGATGTTTTCGGGCAAAATTATGAAGTGAAGCTGGATCAAAGTCTGGTAAACAATAAATACAGTCCCGAAAAGCTTAATCGCAATAGCTGATATATAATCATTAAGTAAAATATTTTTCCCCGCCCCAAAAAGGCGGGGAAAATGCAAAGGCAACATCTATATAAAAATACATTTCGGGAGGAAGTATGCTGCTTTTAAGTTTAAATAATATTTCAATGTCGTTTGCGGACAGAATTCTGTTTTCCGATGTTTCCTTTGAAGTATACGACAGCGAGAAGATAGGTTTTGTCGGCGTGAACGGCAGCGGAAAAACAACGCTGTTCAAACTGCTGAAAGGCGAACACACTCCTGATGAGGGAAATATACATATCGCCGGCGGCGTTAAAATCGGATTTATGGAGCAGTTTGCCTGCAAGGATAGTGAAAGAACGCTTTATGACGAGGCTTTGACGATTTTCTCGGAACTTGAAGATACAGAGCTTGAGCTTGAAGAATTACACGATAAAATTGATTTCGGCGATTGTTCCGATGAAACAATTGCGCGCCAATCCGCTTTGCAGGAACGTTTTGAGCGTGACGGCGGACTTACTTACAAAAGCCGTACAGCGTCCGCTCTGTATGGTTTGGGATTTTCCGAAAGTGATTTTAACTTGCCCGTAAGCGTGTTAAGCGGCGGTCAGCGCAGTAAATTGCAGTTGGCGAAATTGCTTTTGTCAAACGCCGATTTGCTTTTGCTTGACGAGCCGACAAACCACCTTGACATACAGTCTGTCGAGTGGCTCGAACATTTTCTTTCGGATTATCGCGGCGCGTATATCGTTATTTCCCACGACCGCTATTTTCTTGACAAAGTAACCGAACGCACTCTTGAACTTGAAAATCGTCACATTCACGATTACAAGGGTAATTATACGCGTTATCTTGAATTGAAAGCGGAAGATCTGGAGCGGCGACAGAAAGTATATGATTCTACCGTAAAAGAAATAAAGCGTATCGAGGGTATTATCGACCAGCAGAAACGGTGGAATCAAGCGCACAATTACGTTACGATAGCAAGCAAGCAGAAATCGATTGACAGATTGGAAGAAACGCTTGAAAAGCCCGAGGACGCTCCCGAGGCGATTAAGTTTTCGTTTAAGGCGGCAGACGGCTGTGGAAACGATGTGCTTGAAGTTAAAAATCTTGCGTTAGGATTTGACGGAAAGCAACTTTTCAGAAATGTCAATATCGACATCAAGAAAGGCGAGCGCGTTTTCCTTATCGGCGATAACGGTTGCGGCAAAACTTCGCTTTTCAAGGTTTTGACGGAACAATATAAAGCTAACAACGGGGAATTCAGGTACGGCGCGCGGGTTCAAGTAGGTTATTTTGACCAGGCACAGCGTGGACTTACCGATACTAAATCCGCTTTGGACGAGGTGTGGGACGCATATCCGCGAATGACCGAAACAGCGGTAAGAACGGCTTTGGCGGCGTTTCTGTTTAAGGGTGACGATATTTACAAGCTAATTTCGGAACTGTCTGGCGGCGAGCGCGCGAGAATAGCGTTGCTTAAACTTATGCTGTCGGGTGCGAATTTCCTGTTGCTTGACGAGCCGACAAACCACCTTGACATTACGTCTTGCGAGGCGCTTGAAAACGCGCTTTTGGGATATGACGGCACGCTGTTTATTATATCGCACGACCGTTATCTGATAAACAAGCTGGCGAACAGAATATATAAGCTCACTCCGGACGGCACGGAAAACTATATCGGTAATTATGATGTCTATCTCGAAAAACAACAGGCAACAGCCGCAGTGACAGTTGCGGAGAAACCGAAAAAATCCGAGCAGGCGTTGGACTATAAACAGCAAAAAGAGCGCGAATCGGAGAAACGCAAGCTGAATACGAAAATACAGCGTGCCGAAAAACGCATTGAGGAGCTTGACCAACTTATTAACACAAAAACGGACGAGCTGTCAACTCTGTCCGATTATCAGAAAGCAATGGAGCTTTCACAGAAAATAGAACAGTTACACACCGAACAGGACGCCGCAATGGAAGAATGGGAAACGGCGTCGGCGGCTTTGGAGGAATACATTGACTAAACAAATCAGAGCGTATCTTGCGGTTCTTGAAGAATTCTTTTCCGCCGAACATTCGGAAGAAGAACTTTTGAAAATGCGCGCGGAATTGCTGCAAAGAATAGCGTTTTATCAGCACGAGCGGCTTATTCATCTGATTGTGACAATGTCGTTCGGAGTGTTCTTTATGCTGTCGCTTATTATGTATTTTACGCAGGGCGGCATTGGATTGTTGCTTTTGACTGTGATTTTTCTGGTAATGCTTGCGGCTTACATAAAACACTATTATTTTTTGGAAAATTCTGTTCAGAAGATGTATTTATATTACTATAAGGTAGAAAAACTATAAACTATTGTATATATTCGTGTTGAGGAAATTATTATGTTTTTGATACGGTGGCTTTGGAAAAATATGGAGGGCTCACGCAGAGTTTACATTCTGGGTTTGCTTTGCACTTTGGTATCGCAGTCTATGTTCATAATTTCTCCGCGAATTGCGGGAATAATAACGGATACCTTTATTATCAATGAAAACGCCGCACAGAACCTCGAAACAAAACCGATGCTTCTTGTGTGGCTTTTAGTAGCGATGGTGGGATTCACAATGATTCGCGCGGCGATTGTTTACGGTTCGTCAATGTGCTATGAACGCGCTTCGCAGTCGATGATTTATAATATTCGCAAGGTCGTTTTTCATAATATTGAGGTTCAGGACGCCAAATTCTATGACTATTACAGAACAGGCGATATTATGACGAGAGTTTCGGGCGACTTGGATATGGTGCGTCATTCGGTTGCGTGGATTATCAAAACCGTTCTCGAATGTTTTGTAATGCTTACCGCCTCGATAGTATTCTTTTTCACAATGGATTGGCTTATGGCGTTGTGTCTTATTTCGGTGACGCCGATAATACTTATCGTAGCTTATCATTTTCAAAAAGCGGTTGCGCCTAAATTCGAGGATAAGCGTGAAAAACTGTCCGACCTTAACACGGCAGCCGAGGAAAATATATCGGGTAATCGAGTTGTAAAAGCGTTTGCGCGGGAAGATTACGAAACAAAAAAGTTTGATAAGCTGTCGCAGAAATTCCGTGACTCCTCAAAAGACGCGGCGTTTACTTGGTATAAGTATTATCCTTTTGAGGAAACGGCGGCGCAGGGACTTACTGTTGTTATGCTGGTGTGCGGTGGATTGTTCGTTATATTCGGACGTATTACTTTCGGCGATTATATGGCGTTTTCGGGTCTTGTATGGACTATGAGCAACCCTATGCGCCAACTAGGAACTATCATCAACGACTGGCAGTCGTTTACAGCGTCGGCTCAGAAAATCATTGAAATATATTACGGAAAGCCGCGCATAATTACCCGTGAGGACGCGGTGGACAAGCCTGAACGTTTTGAGGGTAAAGTTGAGTTTGACAACGTTTCGTTAAATCTCGGCGGAAAACAGGTGCTGAACAACGTTTCTTTTACTGTAAATCCCGGAGAAACCGTTGCGATTATGGGCGAAACGGGTTCGGGCAAAACGCTTTTGACTGAACTTATTCCGAGAATATATGACGTTTCAAGCGGGGAAGTCCGTGTTGACGGTACAAACGTTCGTATGCTGAAACTCCAGCAGCTGCGCCACAATATCGGAATGGCGACGCAGGACGTATTTCTGTATTCCGATACAATTGACGGCAACATAGCATACGGCGATTCCGACTGTTCCGAAGAGCAGGTTGTAAATTCCGCGAAACTTGCCGACGCGGACGGATTTATACGCAAACTTTCCGACGGTTATGACACAATAGTCGGTGAACGCGGCGTGGGACTGTCGGGCGGACAAAAACAGCGCATATCTTTGGCGCGGGCGCTGAATGTTAAACCGTCTATTTTAATTCTTGACGATACGACTTCCGCGCTTGACCTTGAAACGGAAAAGCATATTCAAGATTCCTTGAAAAACCTTGATTATAGTTGCACGAAAATAATTGTGGCGCAGAGAATTTCCACAACGAAATTCGCTGATAAGATTATTGTAATGAAAGACGGTAGCATAATCGAACAAGGAACACACGAGGAACTTATTCGGAAAAACGGTTACTATAAAGAAGTGTACGATTTGCAAAAGTGAGGTGATTGCATTGACGCGAAATAAATACGATGTTGACGAAACGCTTGAAACACCTTTCGACATACGTCACTTAAAGCGTTCTCTGAAATACGCGGCGCGCTATAAAAAACAAATAATTACGGCTTTGGTGCTGAGTACATTCGCGGCTATAATCGGTTTGCTGTCACCGCTTATTGTTCAGCACGCTGTTGATAATTATATGGGCGATAAGTCGGATATTCCAATGCTTTTGATAAGCGGCGGAGCGGTTTTGATTTGCATAGTTGTAAGCGTTCTGCTTACGAAAAAGCGTTCTGTTATGATGACCGATGTCGGGCAGAATATCATTTATGATATACGCAAGGATTTGTTCGAGCATATGCAGATGTTGTCTTTTGATTTCTATGACAGCCGTCCGCACGGAAAAATCCTCACCCGAATAATAAACTACATAAATTCGCTTTCCGACCTTATGACAAACGGTATTGTGAATTTTGTAATGGAAATATTCAACCTTATTTTTATTACGATTTTTATGTTTATCGTAAGTTGGCGGCTCGCTTTGGTGACTTTGGCGGGACTTCCGATATATTTCGGGATAATGTTGCTTATCAAAAATCATCAGCGCAAGGCTTGGCAGCGCGTATCAAATAAAAGCTCAAATTTGGCGGCGTATCAGCACGAAAATATAGTCGGCGCGAAAATATCGCAGATGTTTGTACGTGAGGAAGAAAACGAGGAAATACACGATAAACTTGCGAAAGCATATCGCAAAGACTGGATGAGCGCGGTGAAATGGTCTATCGTTGTCTGGCCGTCAACAGATGTTGTCGGAATTATTGTTCAAGCGGCGATTTACGCGACAGGACTGTTCGCTTTTCGCGGTACAATTACTTTGGGAACGCTGCTTGCTATGACAGATTACACGGCGCGTTTCTGGCAACCTCTTATGAACCTCTCGAACCTTATGAACAATGTAATCAACGCGGTTGCATATCTTGAACGTATTTTCGAGATGATGGACGAGCCGATTGACGTTAAGGACGCGGAGGACGCAAAAGAATGTCCGCCGATTAAGGGCGATGTTCATTTTGAGAACGTGACGTTCGCTTACGAAAGCGGAATAAACATATTGGAAAACTTGTCGTTTGACGTTAAGGCGGGGCAGAGTATTGCTCTTGTCGGTCCTACGGGAGCGGGCAAAACCACAATAGTGAACCTTATTTCACGTTTTTATAATCTGAACGGCGGTACGGTAAGAATTGATGACAGCGATATTTCCAAAGTAACGTTGAAATCATTGCGTTCGCAGATGGGAATAATGCTGCAAGACAGCTTTATTTTCAGTGGGACGATATTGGATAATATACGTTACGGAAAACTTGACGCAACTTTGGAAGAATGTCGCGAGGCGTGTAAAATCGTCGGTATAGACGATTGGATTATGAGCCAGAAGAACGGTTACAACACGATTGTCAACGAACGCGGCGGAGGACTTTCACAGGGACAAAAACAGTTGATAGCGTTTGCGCGTACAATTGTATCGGATCCGAGAATACTCGTTCTCGACGAGGCGACAAGTTCCATTGACGCGAAAACGGAGCGTAATCTTCAAAATGCGCTTAACCACCTTTTGAAAGGGCGCACTAGCTTTATAATCGCGCACAGACTGTCAACAATCAGAAACTGCGACCGTATTATGTACGTTTCGGGGAAAGGAATAACCGAAAGCGGTACCCACGAGGAACTTATGGCCAAGCAAGGAGATTATTATAAGCTTTACACTTCGCAGAGCGTGTGACCATTTTTTAAGAATTAACCCATAATTATTGTTGTTCACTCGTGTTTTCAGATTTATAGTTTGTTCGCCCAAGCGGCACATTTTGTGCCACTTGGGCGAACTCCTTCTGACCTCGTTTCGGCGGCAGATTTACCCACGTTAATCCCGATGTACTTGTGAATATCCGGTGACTACTTCTTTACCGACTGTTTTCATGTTCCGACTTGCAAAAAGTATGTTTTTGTGCTACAATAAAAATACGATGAATTTTCGGGAAAACCGTTGTAATTTTGACTAAGGGGATGACATATATGGTAGCAGCTGCATTTATGTTGCTTGATACTTGCGAGCAAAGGAACGAGCTTGCAGACTTCTACGAAAGATACAAGCGCCGTTTTTTTACCGTTGCGCTGAAAAAGCTGCACAATATTGAGAATGCCGAGGATGCGATACAGGAAACTTTTCTTCGTATCGTTAAATATCCGAATAAATTTTTTGAACTTTCCGAAAACGAAAAAAAATCTTATGCCGTAATGGTATGCAAAAATGTTTGCGCGGATTTTATGAAGAAGAAGCTCAATCGTCGTAATAATGATTTGCCTGAGGAAATTGCGGATAAATCACAGAACGTCGAAAAAACGGCCCTGGAGAATGTCAGCCGAGCCGAGCTTAAGCGCTTTGTCGAGCAAATGCCCGCCGGACAAAGGGATGCGATAACATTAAAGCTGTGCTTTGACTATTCAAACAAGCAGATCGCCCGGACTCTGGGAATATCCAAAACAGCCGCCGCAAAAAGGGTTTCAAACGCTTACAAAGCTCTGCGGGAATTTTATAAGGGGGAGTTGTAATCATGGATATGTTAAAAGAAGTTTTGAGCGAAGTGTGGCTACAGGAGTATACTATCCCCGAAGAGACCGCGCATGAGTTTTCGAGCAGACACTGTGAAAAAATGCAGAAGATATTTTCGAGAAAGTTCGGGCGAATGTCTCACAAGCGCAATAAGAAGCTGTCTGTACGCAAAAGAGTGCTGATAGCCTGCGTGATGATCTTTCTGGCGTCTTGTGGAATTGTAGCAGGAGCAGCTGTGTATAACAGCTTTTCTCATAAGGACTATAGCGATCATACGGAATTGTTCGCTGTAAATGCCGAAAATTGCCCAAAAACAATAGAATATGTGTATTATCTTCCCGAGATACCCGAAGGATACATCTTGTCTGAGCAAATTATATCCGTAAAAAGTGTGTATACGACTTATTTTAAAAACAACAGGGGTATGACTTTTGAGCAGTATGTTAAGGAAGATTATTATAAATACTTTGATAATGAACGCAGCGCATCAGAAGAATTTGAAATCGATAACCACACCGCGATTTATTGGTATGTAAAAAACAGTAAATCAAATTTTGGTTCGGTTGTTTGGGATCACGGTGATTACATATTGGAGGTCGGCGGCGATTTCACCAAAGACGAATTGGTTGAGTTGTTAAAAAGCGTTAAAAAATCATAATCTTTTATAATTCGGTAATTATACTAAAAAACCACTAAATTATTTGTTGAAAGTACCAAAGTTTTACTATTTTTCATAATCTACTATTTCAACAAACAAACTTTGCTAATTTTGTTAAAAAGCACCAAATTTTCAAAAATTCTGAAATTTCAAGTCAACATTTTCAATAAAACAGGTTAGTATTATCAGAGATTCCGGAACTCTCTGAATAAAGTGAAAGGAGTATAAATTTGATAAAGCTTAAATCGCTGATGAGTCGGAATCGTCAGCGATTATGCTTTGCATTATGCAATTTTTGCATACAATTATAAGGCTACCGAGCCTTATAGCATTACTGCGCTTTCTGTTGCAGAATGTACAAGCATGTACATATGTGACGAAGCAGTAAAAGTCACCGTCGAACGGTATCTCTAAAAGTAGGGTTTTCTGTGGATATGGTGCATACGACGGTGCAAAGCGGACAACAACATAGCAATATGTTATCAATGTCCAACAATAAAGCTCGTTTGTCAAAAAAATCGCGTTAAAACGGTATTTAAGATGATAGACAGCTGTGGAAAGACTTAAACCGTAACGGTTTACAGTCAAACTAAAACTCGGTTTATCACCGGGAAAATTTTTGGAGGAATGTAATATGAAAAAGACATTTAAAAGAATTTTGGCAGGGGCTATGGCTTGCGCTCTGACGATCGGTATTTCCGCGACTGCGGTGGCAATTAGTCCAATGGTTGTATTTTATTTGCCAGGATATAGCCGAGTAATCGGTTCTGTATCATATAAGACATACGGTTCCAATAACGTTGTGTTTACAGCAACATCAAGATCGACGGACGGGAGAGCAATCCCAAAGTTGTATGCTGGAGTGATTGTCACAGATATAGTGACTGGAAACAAGATTTACCAAACATACAGTAAAGGTTACGATAAAAACAGTTATAGCATTTCAACATATGGTATGACCCAAAAACCAATGACTGCTACTGGAAAACACAATGCTCGAAATGCTCAAGGTAAATTTGCACTCGAAGAAGATGCGTCAACTTTTATAGTTTTTGATCCTGATGAATAAAGAATAAGCACCAAATTAAATAGTTGATTCTGTTTTCGGACATCTGCCGATGACAAACGGCAGATGTTTGAAAATGGTGTTGCGTTACAAGGAGAATAGTT
>JALEQE010000138.1 GCA_022766825.1 Oscillospiraceae bacterium
CGACATTGGCGTTGTGGAATAAAGCAAGGTACGATCGGGATCATTGTCCTGCTCCGCAATCGGATAGTCAACGACAATAAGCGTTACTCCGTCATCGCTCTCGATACGGGACGGTTCTTCCTCATCCAATGCCGCGCAGATATAATCACGGTCTATTTTCAGATCCTCTTCAATATCCGATATTTCCGTTTCGGTAGGATTGGTGAGAGCAATCCAACAACCCGGCTCAATTCCCTGTGTTTCTGTCAATTTGCCGTCTATACTTCTGTAATAATTTACCAATTGGTTCAGCCCCTTTGCTCAGCCGCATATAAGCGCGGCGGTATTTTTTATTCTACTTCGACTTCGACCGTCGGCGCTCATAATTCTCACCTCTCAGTAAATATGATATCGTATATGTTATTATACCATTTTTTGACCCGAATTTCAACCCCTTTTAATTAAAATTTACAAAAAGCTCCCCGTTGAGGGAGCTTACTTGTGATATTTTGAATTGTTTATGATTGAAAACGCGCGGTACACCTGTTCAAAGAGCATAACCCTCGCCAAACTGTGCGGAAAAGTCATCGGCGACATTGACAAACGCAGGTCACATTCTTGTTTCAGGCTCTCTGCCAGACCGAATGAACTGCCCACAATAAAATTCACCGTTGAAATGCCGCTTGTCCCTAACGCGCTGATTTTCTGTGCCAATTGTTCGCTCGAAAGCTGTTTTCCCTCTACGCACATCGCGATCTTATAGCCGCTTTTCACATGTTCACGAATAAGCAACGCTTCTTTTTCAAGAGCTTTTTCAATCTGCGCATCACTTGGCGATTGCGGCAAATCCACAGGCAGAGGTTCTTTTACGTTCACCTTTGCAAACGCCGAAAGGCGTTTTTGATATTCGGCGCAGGCTTCGCGGAAATAGCTCTCTTTGAGCTTTCCCATAGCGATAAAATTAACATTCATCATCTTCGTTTATTATTCTTGTTTTGCGGAGCCATTTGTATCTTTCGTCTGCGCTGCATATCCTCCCCTGCCGCCAATGCTCTCTTGGAAACAGCTTTTGAAATTGCAAACGCAACTATCATAACCCCAAGAATAACAATCGAAGCAACTACTCCGGGCGAACCCATAACTGTTTTTATCCTGTCTTTAAACTTCGCAACTTTATCAAGAGCAACGTCATTTTCAGTTACCAACGGACTGGTTGCGAGCGTTTCGCCGTCAAGCTTAAGCACAAGATCACCCACAGATTCACCCTTGCTTACCGGAGCAGTAAACGGTTCGATTGTCGGAGTTATCTGCTGTATTGCAGTGTTGTCAAGGCTTTTGGGGATAAGGGTATAGTAATCCTCGGTAGTTACTATTCCGACCTTATCGGTATCTTTGCCCATTTCAACGTCGACTTCCATTATCTGTTGATTTTTTCCTATGATCTGCTTGCGTTCAAATTCGCTGTAAGCCCAGTCATAGAGTTTTTGGTGATCGGAAAAGCTTGAAATTCCCTCATTACCGTCTTTATCCGTCCACGGAGCCTGCAATGTCACCAACAAATACTTATATCCGTTCTTTTCACAGGAAGTAACAAGCGAACAGAAACCCGAAACGGGATTATCCTCGTCCCATTCTCCGTTTTTCTTTAAAATATAATCGCTCATACTACCCGTTTTGATACCCGAAACGCCTGCGTCATAAAACTGGCTTTCCGTATCCATCATTCTGTTAGTGGTATAAATTGTGTACCCTTCGGGATTTGAGTCATTTGCCGGCATATCATATTCATATGTACCGCATATCTTCATAAACCCAGGATATTTATCCATAGCGTATCGCGTAATAAGATACAGGTCGTAAGCGGTGGTGTAATTGTTTTCGTCAAACAAACCGTGCGCATTTGAAAAATGCGTATTCTTACATCCTATTTTTTTAGCTGTTTCATTCATCAGGTCTGTAAACTTTTCAAGGCTACCGCTTATATTGTACGCGATAATATTAGCCGCCTCGCAACCGGAACGCAGCATAAGCGCATACAAGCAATCCTGATATGTAATGTTATCCTGCAGCGGTTCTATCGCCGCATTGGACGCTCCGACAAAATTCGGATTGTAATATTCATCAGACCACGAAAACTCGTTATAGCATTCATAAGGGCATTCAACCTTCTGATTGAAATCCTTAATGTTTTCCAATGCAACAAGACAAGTCATTATTTTGGTAGTCGAAGCGGGGTAAAGCTTCTTATCGGGATTTTTTGACGCGACAACTATCCCCGTATCGAGGTTTACCATATAAACGCCCTCGCTGTACAAATCAAAAGCAGGCGAAAATACGGCAGAAGCAGTCAAATTTGTACCGAATGTTGAAAATATCAAAATAATCGTACAAAATATTGTGAATAATTTTGTTTTTTTCATATAGACAAATCACCTTTTTTCGGTTATTATATTAAAGGGAGATTTTTTCCCGAATACTTATTCAATATCCATATTCATTATACCAAATTTCCTGTATAAATGTAAAGGGCTTTTTTTAAATTGTAAGAATTTTGTAATAATTTTTTGTATAATACCGAACCACAATGAAAACGTTACTAATACCGCAATCGGAGGAATTTAATGATTTACATAACAGGTGATATGCACGCGGATTTCAGTCGATTTAAAAACCGTATGCTTCACAAGCTGAAGAAAAACGATGCGCTGATTATTTGCGGCGACTTCGGTTTTATATGGGACGGAAGTCCGAAAGAGCAAAAGCTGCTGAAAAAAATCGGGAAACTGCCGTATAACGTTCTGTTTGTGGAAGGCACTCACGAAAACTACGACCTGCTTGAGAAATACGAAATCACAGAATGGTGCGGCGGTAAAACACGTCAGATAAGCGGCAGACTTCGCCAGCTTATGAGAGGACAGGTTTTTGAGATCGCTGAAAAAACCGTGTTCACATTCGGCGGCGGGCAAACGGACGACATATACGACCTTCAGGAGGGTACAAACTGGTGGCGGCGTGAAATTCCGAGCAACGAGGAGCTTGAAGAGGGAATGGAAAACCTCGAAAAAGCCGACAACAAAGTAGATTTTATTGTAACCTATGAACCGCCCGCGAAAATGGAGGATTTTCTGATTGGAAGCGGCGAACGCAACCACATCAACACTTATCTCAACAAAATATTTGATACTGCAGATTTCAAGGGTTGGTTTTTCGGAAAACTACATTTGAACAAGCTGATACCGCCGAAATATCACGCGGTTTATGACAATATAATCGTTGCGGACAGCACGAAAATCAAAAAGAAAAAGGAAGAAAAAGTCAAACCACCGAAAAAACACGGCAAAAAAAACGATAAAGAAAACACGGTCTCCGAAAAGGATGACGTTGACAATAAAGTTGCTGAAAAAGCGGAAAATCAAAAAACAAAACAGACACAGGAGGAATAAAAGATGGCAGACATTACTTTTGAAATCACAAAGGAACTCGGAGTTATTTCCGAGGCGACAAAAGGCTGGACGCGCGAACTCAATATGGTTAGCTGGAATGGCCACGAACCTAAATACGATATTCGCGACTGGTCTCCCGACCACACTCGTATGAGCAAGGGCGTATCTTTCACGGAAGAAGAAATGGAGCAGCTTGTAAAACTGTTCAATATGCGCAACGAAGAAGACTCAATGGAATAATCGCATAATCCATAACAAAACACAACGGGGAAGCATAGCAACTTCCCCGTTGTTTTATTTTAATCCAAACATCTCACAACAAATGTGTTTGCCGCTTTCGGTTTTGAATATCGTATCATAAGCGGACACAATTCCGTCCGCAGATGTGCCGTCCTCATAAAGATTGACAAGGAAGTCCGCCTCAATAAGTATCTGTAAATCAATTCCGTCAATATCCGTGTATGTGTGATGATGACCCACCAAATAACAAACACGTTCGATTATGTCGGCGGGAAAATTCAAATCGGACAACATTCGTTTTGCCTCGGGCGGACCGAGCTGTTCCTGCTGTTTTCCCGTGCAAGTACCGAAACGCTTTTCCGAATTTTTTATCCCGATATCGTGAACAAGCGCGGCGGTTTCAATCGTAAAGCGCGTTTTTTCGTCCAATTGTTCATTTTCGGCGATAAGCCGGGAAAATTCGTGTACCTTAACGAAATGCTGTATCCGTTTCGGGTCGCCGCTATAATACTCAATCATTTTTGCAGTAAGTTCGTTTAACATATCATCACCCTGTTTCAGTATATCATATATTTCCGTATATTTCAACGTTTTTCGGAAAAAATACGCCAAAAGGAGCGATATTATGGAAGAAAATGTGCGCGAAAAACTCTCGCCCGATTTACCTATAAGCATTTTTTTGGACGAGAATTTAAATAACATAAAAATATACACGGACAACTCCTCGGACGTTATCATAAAATCAGGAGCTATCGGGCAAAACCGCATTGCTGTGCTTACTTGCGAGGGAATGGCGGACACGGACACGCTTGCCGAACTGATTTATGACAAGCTGAACGCTGTCGGCAATTATGACCCTATGCCGCCCGAAGAACTGATGTCAAGGCTGTTTAACGAATATCTCATCGCAGCGGAACAGCTGGAACTCTCTACTCTCGGAGATGTTGTTCTGAAAATGCAGTCGGGTTTTGCGATTATACTTGTTGACGGCTGTACACGCGGAATAGCTATCGGAATACAAGGCTACAAAACGCGCGGAATTGACGAACCCACAAGCGAACTCAATGTTCGCGGTTCAAGAGAGGGATTTGTTGAGGCGGTTAGAACGAATATGGCAATGGTGCGGCGAAGAATAAAATCGCCGACTTTGGTGTTTGAAATGCAACAGTTGGGTTCGCGTTCCAATACGGATATTTGTATATGCTATATTTCCGACAAGGCAGACCCGAAACTGCTTCAGAACGTGAAACAGAGAATAAAGTCGGTTGACCTAAACACGATACTCGAAAGCGGCTATTTACAGCCTTTTCTGGAAGGCGAGGGCGGGTGGTTCTTTTCGGAATGCGGCACTTGCGAACGCCCCGACACTTTCGCCGCGAAACTTTATGAAGGACGTATTGGAATACTTGTTGACGGAACACCGTTCGCGCTTGTCGTGCCGCATTTGTTCATCGAGAGCTTTCAGGCGTTTGACGATTATACGCAAAAACCGTTTTACGCGGCGTTTATTCGTATGGTGCGGATTATCGCCTACCTTATCACGCTTTTCCTTCCCGGGGCATACGTCGCAATCGCAAGCTATAATCCGGAAATGCTGCCGTCATCGCTTATACTGAACCTTGCCGCCGCCGAACAGACAGCGCCTTTCTCGCTTATGGTAGAATGTCTGTTCATACACTTTATGTACGAAATACTGCGCGAGGCGGGAATACGTCTTCCCCGCCCTATCGGACACGCTATCGGAGTTGTGGGCGGACTTGTTATCGGCGACATTACAGTAAGTGCGGGATTGGTAGGCGCGCCTATGGTACTTGTTGTCGCGCTGTCGGGATTGTGCAGCTTTGTCGTTCCGCAGAATTATGAAAAAATCGTTGTACTGCGCTTTTTGTATATCTTCTCGGGCGGAATTTTCGGATTGTACGGATTGCTGTTGACCGCGGGAGCGGTAATCGTGAAAATGTGTTCTCTCAACACTTACGGTGTTCCGTATATGGCGCCGATTTCTCCGTTTTCACCGAAAGCGTCCCGCGATATGCTTATCCGCGCGAACTGGAAACGTATGGCGAAAAACGATGTTACCGTGCAAAGCCTTAACGGGGCAAATAATCCATAAGGCGAAAGGATAATCAATGACAAGAGAATACCCAAAAATCAGCACATCACAGTTGTTCTGCGTTTTATTGTTGTCACGGATAAGCGCGGAAATTATCTATCCGAACAAGTTCTCCGAAACTGCTCTTGAAACGGTTTCGGTCACGGTCATTTCCGAAATGATACGTTTTTTGATTGCCCTGCCGCTGATTATTTATTCGTTCAAAGGGTGCAACATTCACCGCTCCGTCTATGACAAAAACAGATTTTTCGGGTGGACGGGTGCGATTTTCTCGGCGATTTTGCTGTTCGGGGCGGCAATCCGCACTTTACTGAACATCACGCATTTTTCGGTGGAAAATCTATTGTCGGGCGGCGTTATGTGGCTTATTTTCACACTCGCGGCGGCTTTCGCCGTTTACTCCGCCGTTATGGGTGTTGAGGCTCTCGCGCGATCGGGCGCAATGTTCCTTATTGCCGCGGCAATAATTACGGTTGTCGTGTTTGTTGCGGATATTCCGTATATTCACAAAACTTCATTTGAAAGTTTCACCTACTTCGGAAATACTTCGTCGTTGATACCCGATATTATCGAACACGTTATGCGCGGCGGCGACTATCTGATTTTCGCCGCAATGCTCCCTTACACCGCCAAAAACCGCAAAAGCGCGCTCGGAAAAACCG
>JALEQE010000151.1 GCA_022766825.1 Oscillospiraceae bacterium
TTATGTTCGGGAAAATTTTTGGAATGTTCCACGTGGAACATTATTTTTGAAAGGATAGTATCAGTTGGTAAATTATACTCTTGAAAACTATGACGTGTGTGTAATCGGCGCGGGTCACGCAGGCTGTGAGGCGGCTCTTGCGGCGGCTCGGCTCGGACTTAAAACCGCTATTTTCACGCTGTCGCTTGATTGTATCGCAAATATGCCGTGTAATCCGTGTATAGGCGGTTCGGCAAAAGGCCAGATTGTGTGCGAAATTGACTCTCTCGGCGGTGAAATGGGTAAAGCGGCGGACGCTACAATGCTCCAATCCCGTATACTAAATCGCGGAAAAGGACCTGCGGTGCACAGTCTGCGTGTGCAGAGCGACCGCGTGAAGTATCATATTTATATGAAACAGGCTCTTGAAAATACACCGAATCTTTGCATAAAACAGGGCGAGGTGACTGCCGTTGACGTTGAAAACGGAAAAGTTACCGCCGTCAGAACAAAGCTCGGCGCGATTTATCCGTGCAAAGCCGCTATTATCACAACGGGAACGTATCTCAACGGAAAAATACATATCGGTGAAGTGAATTATTCGGCGGGACCCGATAATGTTTTACCGTCAACAGAGCTTACAAATTGTTTGAAAAATTTGGGTGTTTCTATGCGCCGATTTAAAACAGGTACACCCGCGCGTGTTCATAAGCGTTCAATTGATTTTTCCGTTATGGAAAAGCAGGATGGCGACAGCGAGATAATGCCGTTTTCATTTGACAATGAAAGTCAGCTTGAAAACAAGTCTGCTTGCTATGTGACATACACTAACGCCGAAACTCACAGAATAATTCTCGAAAATCTTGACCGTTCGCCGTTATATTCGGGAAGAATTGAGGGAGTAGGTCCGCGTTATTGTCCGAGTATCGAGGATAAAATTGTTCGATTTAAGGATAAAGAACGTCATCAGCTGTTTGTTGAACCAATCGGGCTTGATACCGATGAATATTATCTTCAGGGAATGAGTTCAAGTCTGCCTGAGGACGTTCAACTGAAATTTCTTCGTACAATAAAGGGGTTGGAACACGTTGAAATAATGCGTCCCGCATACGCAATTGAATACGATTGCTGTGATCCTTTGGAACTTCTGCCTACTCTGGAATTTAAAAAAATCAGCGGACTTTACGGAGCGGGGCAGTTTAACTGCACATCTGGATACGAAGAAGCAGCTTGTCAGGGACTTGTTGCGGGAATTAACGCCGCACAGAAAATTCTTGGTAAAGAACCGCTTATTCTTGACAGAGCAACTTCCTATATCGGAACGCTGATTGATGATTTAGTTACAAAAGGGTGCAATGAACCATACAGAATGATGACGTCCCGTAGCGAATATCGCTTGCTTTTGCGACAGGATAACGCTCCGGAACGTTTGTTACCAATCGGTCACAGAATTGGTTTGATTTCCGATGAACGGTATGATAAATTTATTGCAGACTGTAATTTGCTTGAAAATGAGATGAACAGGATTGGTAATCTTACAATTCATCCGACAGAAGTTGTTAATCGTATGCTTGTAGAAAAAGGCACTACACCGATAACATCCGGTGTAAAGCTTGTTGAATTGTTGAAACGTCCGCAGCTTTCCTACTCCGATTTTGCTCTTTTTGATGATGAAAGACCTGATCTTAAATTATCGCTGATAAATCGGCTTGAAATTGAGTTAAAATATTCGGGTTATATTAAAATACAAACCGAACAGATTAAAAAAATGCGTAACCTTGAATCAAAAAAGCTACCGCAGAATATAGACTATAAGACAATCAAGGGATTGCGACTTGAGGCGCAGGAGAAACTCAACAAAATGAAACCGCTGAACGTAGGACAAGCAGGACGAATTTCGGGAGTAAACCCCGCCGATGTGTCTGTACTGCTTATATGGCTCGCGGGGAAAGGCGGTTCTGATGACAATAACTGAACATTTTGCAAAAGCGGGAATAGACATTTCTGAAAAGCAATCAGAACAATTTCAGACTTTGTTCGAATTTATGGTTGAATACAACAAAAATGTAAATCTGACATCAATAACCGAATTTGACGATGTTATTGTTAAGCATTTTATTGACAGTGTTCTTCCGTTTAAAATGCTTGGTATATCAGGGAATGAAAGTATTATTGATGTTGGAACGGGCGCCGGTTTTCCCGCGCTTCCGCTTTTAATTTGTTATCCCGATTTGAAAGCTACGCTTTGCGACAGCCTTGCCAAACGCTGTACTTATCTTGAACTTGCTTGTAATAAAATCGGGGTAAATGCCGAAATAATTCATGCTCGGAGTGAAGAACTGGGCAGAAAGCGCCGTGAGCAATACGATATTGCGACAGCAAGAGCAGTAGCGGCAATGCCTGTTTTGTCGGAACTTTGTGTTCCGTTTGTAAATGTCGGGGGAAAGTTTATCGCTTTAAAATCCGTTAATGAAGATATATCGGAGGCAACAAACGCAATCAAATATCTCGGAGGTAATCTTGAAAAAGTCACCGATTATAAATTGCCAAACGGTGATGACCGCCGTGTTGCAATTGTCAAAAAAATATCGCAAACTCCGACAAAATATCCGAGAAGCTACGCCAATATTACTAAAAAGCCGCTTTAAAACGGCTTTTTTTATTTGATTATATCTGTTTGTGTCGAATAATTCCGATAATTTCCCGTGGAAATATTTCCTTTTGTATGCTAGAATTAAATTACAAGCAAACAAAGAAAAGGAGTATTGAATTATGGGTACATTATTTAAACAAAAAGATAAAATCAACGGACAAATTGTGATGATAGACGTTTCATTGATTGTTCCGAATAAGGCACAGCCTCGAAAAGAATTTAGCGAGGACGCACTTTTTTCACTTTCAAACAGTATTCGTGAGAATGGAATATTACAGCCAATTTGCGTGAGAAAGTCGGGTGCGGTTTACGAGATAATCAGCGGTGAACGCCGAACACGCGCCGCAAAACTTGCCGGTCTTTCGGAAGTACCGTGTATCATTATGTCGGTCGATGAAGAACAGTCGGCAGTTCTGGCATTGATTGAAAATATTCAGCGTAAGGATCTGAGCTATTTTGAAGAGGCTCTTGGCATTGAGAAACTGATTTCCTACTATGGTTTAACTCAGGAAGAAGCGGCAAAACGATTGGGCAAGGCACAATCGACTGTTGCAAATAAATTACGGTTATTACGTTTTACTGACAGCGAACGTCAGCATTTGCTTATGGGTAATTTGTCCGAAAGGCAAGCTCGCGCGATTATCAGAATAGATGATGTTCAATTGCGTGGAAAAATAATTGAAAAGGTTGTTACAAAGAGTTTAAATCTTGAACAGACAGAAAATCTTGTTGAGCAAACTATAGGGACTGCTTCAAAGAGAGAAAAGAAACGTTCATGCTTTAATCTGAAAGCTCCTGCCCGTCTTTATATAAATTCGCTTAACGCACTTCTAAAACGAATAAAAACCGACAATATTCCTTGTGATGTTAAAACAGAAAAATCGGATAACTTCTATGAATACACTATCCGATTTCCAATAAGTATCTGATGTTCCACGTGGAACATTGTTCGACATATTTTTTTATATAGTTCCACGTGGAACATTTTGTGTAAATTTGCCGAAAATGTTCCACGTGGAACATTTTTTTATAAAAACCCCTTTAATTTCCTGATAGAATATGATATAATAATATAGTAATCAACGAAAAAGGGGGGTAGAAAAATGGGCATAATAATCGGAATAGTAAATCAGAAAGGCGGAGTTGGAAAGACAACCACTGCGGTAAATATTGCGGCAGGTTTGGGCGCGCTTGGCAAAAAAACACTTATAGTTGATTTTGACCCACAGGGAAATTCAACAACAGGTTTCGGAATTAAAAAGAAAACGCTTGATCTTACGTCATACGACGTTGTTACCGGAAGATGCCGTCCGCAGGAAGCAATAATCGAAACTAGATATAAAAATGTTTCGCTTTTGCCGGCAACAAGCAAGCTTTGTGAGGCAGAACCCGCGCTTACAGCAATGCCACAGAAAAATCAACAGCTGCGAAAGGCAATTCTACCGTTGAGAGAGCAGTATGATATTATCATAATCGACAGTTTGCCGTCGCTTGGAGTTCTCGCAGTAAATGCGCTTGCCGCTTGCGACACGATAATCGTTCCCATGGTGTGTGAACATTTCGCACGGGAGGGTTTGGCACAGCTTATGTATTCAATAAAGAATATCAAGCAAAAATATAATCGCTCTCTGACAATAATGGGAATAGTTTTCACAATGGTGGACAGACGTTTGCTTTCAGGAAACGAAATCAAAACAGATATAAAGCACGCTTTTGATAAAAAAGTAATTTTTAAAACCGAAATACCGCGGAATGTTAAAATTTCCGAAGCACAGAGTCACGGTGAACCTATCATATATTATGATAAGCGGTCAACGGGAGCAGACGCATATGTAAAGCTGTCAAAGGAAATAATAGCAAAAATTCGCGAAATGGAGAAGGCAAATGGCACGAAAGAATGAAAAGAAAACCGAAGGCAGCTTTAACGATCTGTTTTTTGATAACGGAAGTGAAAACGCGCAGGGAACTTCAACGTTGCGTTTAAGCGAGGTAGAACCGAACAAGGATCAGCCTCGGAAGCATTTCGATAAAGAAGCTCTTCAGCAGCTTGCCGATTCAATAAGCGAGCACGGAGTAATACAGCCGCTTATAGTACGTTCGATGCCTGACGGAAGTTATCAGATTGTCGCGGGCGAACGTCGCTGGAGAGCCGCAAAAATGGCGGGTTTATCCGAAATTCCCGTTGTAATACGCGATGACCTTACCGAAGAGCAGGCAATGCAGATCGCAATGATTGAAAATCTTCAGCGCGAAAATCTTAATCCGATTGAAGAAGCTCTCGGATATAAAGAACTGTTGGATAAATACAGCATAACGCAGGATAAACTTGCAAAAGCTCTCGGAAAAGCACGTTCATCAATAACCAACAGTCTGGGACTGCTTACAATGCCGAATGCAGTTCAGGAAATGCTGAAAAACGGTACACTTACTGTCGGTCACTGCAAGGCACTTAAAAAGATCAAAGACGAGGCAGTGATGATTGAGCTTGCACACAAAATAACGGAAGGCGAGCTTTCCGTGCGGCAGGTCGAGGCAATCGCCAGACGCGAGGGAAAAGAAGACGCTGAAAAGAAAACGGTAAAACAAAAACTCACCTATTATACGGAAGTTGAGGTTAGTTTGGGCGAGATTCTCGGCACAAAAGTCAAAATCAACGAAGGTAAAAAAGAAAACGTTTTGCAGATCAGATTTAAAGACAAGGAAGAATTGGAGAACATTCTCAGTCGTTTTCAGGACGATTGATGAAATAAAAACAGGAGATAGTAAAAATGATAGACATTAAGTTTTTGAGAGAAAATCCGGACGCGGTAAAAGAAAATATTAAGAAAAAGTTTCAGGACGACAAGCTCCCACTTGTTGACGAAGTTATAGAGCTGGACGCAAAACGCCGTGAAACAATTCAGAGAGCGGAAACGCTCCGTGCGGATAAAAACCGCATTTCAAAGGAAATCGGAAAACTGATGGCGAACGGTCAGAAAGACGAAGCGGAAAAGGCGAAAGCGCAGGTTGCGGCATTCTCAAAGGAGTTGGCGGAGCTTGAAGAGCAGGAGCCTGTAATTGATGAGAAAATCACAAAGATTATGATGACTATTCCGAATATCATCGATCCGACTGTACCGATAGGCAGAAACGATACCGAGAACGTTGAGGTGAAAAAGTACGGCGAGCCTGTTGTTCCCGATTTTGAAGTACCTTATCACACCGATATAATGGAATCGTTTGACGGAATCGACCTTGATTCCGCAAGAAAAGTTGCGGGCAACGGTTTCTATTATCTGATGGGTGATATTGCACGACTTCATTCCGCTGTTATATCTTACGCGAGAGACTTTATGATAAACAGAGGTTTCACTTATTGCGTACCGCCGTTTATGATTCGTTCAAACGTAGTAACGGGCGTTATGAGTTTCGCGGAAATGGACGCTATGATGTATAAAATCGAGGGCGAGGACTTGTATCTTATCGGTACTTCTGAGCACTCTATGATTGGTAAGTTTATTGACACGATACTTGATGAAGACACACTTCCGAGAACTTTGACAAGCTATTCTCCGTGCTTCCGCAAGGAAAAAGGCGCGCACGGAATTGAGGAGCGCGGCGTTTATCGTATTCACCAATTCGAGAAACAGGAAATGATTGTTGTCTGCAAACCTGAAGAATCAAAAATGTGGTTTGACAAGCTGTGGCAGAACACGGTTGACCTGTTTCGCTCAATGGATATTCCTGTTCGTACAATCGAGTGCTGCTCGGGCGACCTTGCCGACCTTAAAGTCAAGAGTTATGATGTTGAGGCGTGGAGTCCTCGTCAAAAGAAATACTTTGAAGTCGGTTCTTGCTCCAACCTCGGTGACGCGCAGGCTCGCCGCTTGAAAATCCGCGTAAACGGAAAGGACGGCAAGAAGTATTTTGCGCACACGCTTAACAATACGGTTGTCGCGCCTCCCAGAATGCTTATCGCGTTCCTTGAAAACAATCTGCAAGCGGACGGAACGGTAAATATTCCCGAAGTATTGCGTCCGTATATGGGCGGCACGGAAAAGCTCGTTCCCAAAAAGAAAGCGTAAAAAACGCGGATATATCATCAACACCATACACTGATGTGTATGGTGTTGTATTAAGGAGAGCAGTATGTCATTTGTTACCTTAAAAGACGTTTACAAGCGTTATCACGTCGGAGAAGTGACGATAAACGCGGCTGACGGTATGACATTTGATATTGAAAAAGGCGAACTTGCGGTTATCGTCGGACCGTCGGGTTCGGGAAAATCAACCGTGCTTAATATGCTTGGCGGAATGGATTCCTGCGATGAGGGTGTTATTTCGGTTGACGGTTCGCGAGTAGATAGTTATAATAGAAAACAATTAACATTGTATCGTCGTTTTGATATTGGATTTGTATTTCAATTCTACAATCTTCTGCCTAATCTGACGGCAAAGGAAAACGTCGAAATTGCGGCTCAGGTAAAGGAAGATTACATTCCTGCAGAGGAGATACTTGCGAAAGTCGGACTGGGAGAACGAATAAATAATTTTCCCGCGCAGCTTTCCGGTGGCGAGCAGCAGCGCGTATCAATTGCCCGCGCTCTTTCAAAAAAGCCGAAATTGCTTTTGTGTGATGAGCCGACAGGCGCGCTTGATTACAATACGGGCAAAATGATATTGAAACTTTTGCAAGACACTTGCAGAAAAGACGGAATGACGGTTATTCTTGTAACGCACAACACCGCGATAACGCCTATGGCGGACAGGGTTATCAGAATAAAGAACAGCAAGGTTAATGAGATAACACTGAATGAAAATCTTACGCCGGTCGAAGAAATTGAATGGTAAATGTCACCGTTGAAAAAGGGGGGGAATTGATGAAAGCGGCGGATAAAAATACTCTGCGCGAAATAACAAAATCGAAAAGCCGTTTTTTGTCGATTTTGCTTATCTGCGCGATAAGCGTTGGTTTTTTCGGCGGCGTAAGAGCATCCGGCGGCGATATGAGAGTGTCCGCGGACGATTATTACGATATGCACGATTTGTTTGATTTGCGTGTCCTGTCTACATTCGGATTGACCCACGGAGATCTTGAGGCGATAAAACAAACGGACGGTGTTGATGAAGCATATGCGTCAAAGTATACCGATCTTGCAATGCACAGCGGCGGAAAAGAATATTTAACGCGGGTGTATTCCCAAAATCCGGACGATATAAACAAAATAGATATCTATAAGGGAAGAGCGCCGGAAGCAGACAACGAAGCAATAATAAACTGCAACTCGTTCGGAAAGGATACCGAATTCGGGCAGACCGTAATTCTTGAGGATCTGACAGAAGCGGACGAGTTTCCGCTGAAATATAAGGAGTATAAAATAGTCGGACTGTATAGTACGCCGATGTTTGTTTCAAAATCTCAGCGCGGTTCGACAAATATCGGTGACGGCGTGTTGGACGCGCTTATGATAGTATCAGAAGATAATTTTAGGCAGGAACCGTATACGGAAATATACGTTAAATCAGACAAGCTGAAAGATTTACAGAGCTATTCAGAAGAGTATGAAAAGCTGCGCGATGAAATATCCGATAAGCTGACAAAACTTGGTGAGGAGCGGAGCGAGATACGCTATGAAGAGGTTCTGGGCGACGCGCAGGAAAAGATTTCAGAAGGCGAATCAGAGCTTGAAAAACAAAAAGCCGAAGGGCAGAAAAAACTTGATGATGCACAGAAAAAGCTGGAAGACGGAAAACAGCAGATAGCAGACGGCGAGAAAGAATTATCTGACGGAAAGAATAAGATAGATGACGCAAAACCGCAGATAGAGGCGGCGGAAAATCAGCTTGAAGATGCAAAATCACAGCTTGACACTGCAAAAGCGGAGTTGGATAAAAACAAGATACTGCTTGATGAGACAAAGGAAAAACTGGACGTAGCAAAAAAACAGCTTGAGGACGGAGAGGAAAAGCTGAACGACGGAAAAGACCAGCTTGAGAAAGCAGATAAGGAGCTTACCGCCGCGGAACAGCAAATAGAGGAAAAGAAAAAAGAAATAAAGCAGGCACGAGTTCTCCTGGAGGCGGCAAAAAGCGCCGTCGAGTTATGGAAAGGTTACAATGAAGCCAACCAGTCGAGTTATGATAAAGCAAATCAGAGGTATGAAGCAGCAAAGACCGAACTGGAAAAGGCACAGGAGGAATACCGAAAAGCAGTTGAGAAATACGGAGAAGAAAGCATTCAGGTTTTGATACAAAAAGCGGCGCTTGAGGCGGCAGAATACGCGTTTTCAAGTGCGGAAACCGCGCTTGATGAAGCTGACAAGCAGCTTGAAACATCAAGAAATATGCTTGAACAAGCTGAAAAGCAGATAACCGATTACGAGAAAACAATCACAGACGGCGATGCTCAGTTGGCTTCCGCTGAACAGCAGGTAAAAGACGGCAGAGAAAAGTATGAAAGCAGTCTTGCGGAATATGAAAAGAACGAAAAGAGTTTAAAAGAAGGAAAAAAAGAATACGAAAGCGGTCTGGAACAATATAATGACGGTCTTGCACAGTACAATGACGGATATGAGAAATATATAGCGGGTCAGAACGAGTATAACAGCGGGTATGCGGAATTTGCGGCGAAAAAGGCACAGTATGACGTTGCTGTCGAACAGTACGAGGAAGGAAAGACTGCTCTTGAGGAAGCGAAAGCTCAGTATGAGCAGGGACTTATTGATTACAAAGACGGTAAGGCTGAATTTGAAACAAAGATAGCAGACGCAGAAAAAGAGCTTGCCGACGCAAAAGAAAAAATAGCTGACGCAGGAAATGCAAAGTGGTATATTTTCACGCGTGATGATAATCCGGGATATTCCGAATACAAATCCAATGCTGAGAGAATAGACCGTATTTCGATGATATTCCCCGTGTTCTTTTTGCTGGTTGCGGGACTTGTATGTTTAACAACTATGTCGCGTATGGTGGAGGAGCAGCGCACGCAGATAGGCACGCTGAAAGCGCTGGGCTATTCGCGCGGTACTATTATGCGGCATTATATGACATACGCTATAACGGCGGCGCTGATAGGCGGAACTGTCGGCGCGGCGGGCGGTTGTTTCCTGTTTCCGGGAGTAATATTTTATGCGTATTCAATGCTGTATAAAATATCCGATATTCATTTTATGTTCACGCCCGATAATCTGATATTGTCGATAGGCTCGATGGTGCTGGCAATTGCGCTGACAGTATATTTTTCATGCAGCAAGGCATTGAAGGAAACGTCTGCTTCGCTTATGCGGCCCAAGGCTCCAAAATCGGGTAAACGGATATTCCTTGAAAAAATATCTTTCATATGGGATAAAATGAGCTTTTTCGCAAAGGTTTCCGCGCGAAATTTGATACGATATAAGCGCAGAATGATTATGACAATAGTCGGAATCGCCGGTTGTACAGCACTTTCGCTGACGGGTTTCGGACTGAAAAACTCGATACTGGATATTGTGGATTTGCAGTACAATGATATTTACAGATACAGCGGATACACGGCGTATAAGGATGACATCAAACCTTCGGAGCTTGACGGAATTTACAAAACGCTCACTGATTACAATGAAGATACGGAATACACCCGCGCCCTTATCAAGCAGTATGACCTCGAATTTTCGGGGAACACCGTTCAGTGTTATATCACTGCGGCGGAAGATTCCGAATTGTTCGGTAAGTTTGTTGATATGCGCGACCGAAAATCGGGCGAACATATCTCAATGAAAGACGGCGCGGTTATCACGGAAAAAGCGGCGAAACTTCTTGGCGCGAAAGCGGGCGATGAAATAACCGTTAAAATAAGCGACGGCGTAAACAAAAACGTGAAAATCGCCGCTGTTACCGAACAGTATGTGTCGCATTATCTGTATTTGTCGGAGAATGAATACAAGGATATTTTCGGGGAAACGCCGAAATACAATATGATTTATTTCGATAATGGTATATCGCGCGACAGCGATGTTCAGGCGGAGTTTACGGAGCATATGCTTAAAAATACGAACATATCGGCGGTTATTATGAATGCTTCTTCTCTCAACAGAATTTATGACACGCTGAAAATAATGGATCTTGTGGTGCTTGTGTTTATCGTGTCGGCGGCGGCACTTGCGTTTGTGGTGCTGTACAATTTGACAAACGTAAACATCACCGAACGTATCCGCGAAATCGCAACATTGAAAGTACTCGGATTTTACGACCGTGAGGTGTCGAGTTATGTTTTCCGTGAAAGCATTGTTTTAACGTTTGTCGGCGCGCTTGTGGGACTTGGCTTGGGTTACGCGCTTTGTATGTTCGTTATCAATACCGCCGAAATTGACGAGGTAATGTTCGGAAGAAGTATTCACGGAACAAGCTATTTGTTGGCGTTTGCGGTTACGGCGGCTTTTTCGCTTATCGTAAATCTTGTAATGACGAAAGTGCTGAAAAAAGTAAGTATGGTTGAATCGTTGAAATCGGTTGAATAAATTTCGGGGGATTATAGCTTATGATACAGAATATAATGACGTGCAAGCTTAATGTTGACGAGGAGCTGACAATTAAGAAAAACACTTTGCGCGGCGGTGACGGAAAAAGAATAGCGATTGTCACGGGAATACACGGCGATGAGCTTGAAGGACAGTATATCACCTATAAACTCGTAAAAACGATAACGGCGAATATGTCCAAACTCAAAGGAACTGTTGATATTTATCCCGCAATAAATCCGCTTGGTATGGAATCCGCGTCGCGTGCCGTACCAATGACGGGAATGGATATGAACAAAGTGTTTCCGGGTTCGGACGCGGGAGCGTTCGCCGAAAATATCGCGAAATATCTGATTGAGGATATACGCGGCGCGGATATTTGCGTTGATATTCATTCAAGCAATATCTTCATACGGGAAATTCCACAGGTGCGTATTCGTTCCGACCAGAGCGACGAACTTGTAAATTACGCGAAAATGCTCAATACCGATATGATCTGGGTACACGAAAGCGGCGCGGTTGGCGACGGTTCTCTCGCCGAATCGCTTATTGCGGAAAATATCCCTACGCTTGTTGTGGAAATGGGCGTGGGACAGCGCATAGATTTGGAATACTGCGAACAACTTCTGCACGGAATATTTAATCTTATGAATAAAGTCGGTATATGGGCGGACGAGGAACACGGAATTTCTCACCCGATGATTTCAACGGACGGGGAAGTGCACGTTATACATTCAAGCGGGAGCGGAATTTTCATTCCGTGCGTGGAACACAACAACTGGATTGCCAAAGGCTCGGTTCTCGGCGAGATAATCACGCCGATTACGGGAACGGTGGAGCAGGAAATAATCGCGCCCGTTGACGGAGTAATTTTTTCATTACGTGAATACCCGATTGTGTATGAAGGCAGCGTTATCGCGCGTATGTTAAGTTTGGAAAAATAGATTATTTTATATTTATTGTTGCAGCTTTTTCGCGGTCTGTTCCGTGTTATATATGAGCGGACAGTTATCGGATCTGCGAAAACCGAAAGGAATACTATGAAAGACAGAATTTTTGAATCCAAGGAAAACTATCTTGAAACAATTTTGATACTTCATAACAGAAACGGAGAGGTTCGCTCGATTGATATTGCCTCAGAAATGGGTTTTTCAAAGCCGTATGTAAGTATTGCCATGAAAAATCTCCGCGAGGAGGGGTGCATCTCCGTTGACAAAAACGGTTACATCACGCTTACCGACGAGGGTCGGAAAATTGCAGAACGTGTTTACGAACGTCACCTGCTGTTCACCGAGTGGCTTACGGGGCTTGGGGTTCCCGAAGAAATAGCCGTTGAGGACGCTTGCCGTATTGAACACGACCTCAGCGCCGAGAGCTTTTCCGCAATCAAGGCATATATCAAAAAACACGGTAAAAGTTGACGTGGGAGGGCATTATGAAAAAAATCATTGCAAGTATTTTGGCGTTGGCGTCGGCTATTGGGCTTACCGCTTGCGGGAAAAAGAGCGAGCCGATACAAAGCACGGTAGTAAAGAAAGAGTATAATTTCAAGCCGATTGAAGTTACAGGCGACAATGTATTAAATTCCGTTCGAGTGTTCGATACAATGTACGAAGATAGCGAACAGGCTATGTTCAGTCCGCTGTCGCTGAATATGTGCCTGGGTATGCTTGAATCTGGCGCGGCGGGGGAGAGTAAAACAGCGCTTCAAGAGTATCTTGGAACGGAAGATTATTCCTCGTTTGCCAAAGAGTATTTGGAGAACGCGAAAAATTATTCAGCAGACGATTACGACGGTTACAAAAATGTTTTCGAGATTGCGAATTCATTCTGGGCAAACAAAAGTCTTGCGTTCAGCAACGAGTATAAAAAGAGCGTATCGGAAAATTTCAACGCCGAAATAGATAATCTTGATTTTTCCAAAAGCAAAGCCGCCGCAAGTAAAATAAACGGTTGGGTGAACGAGAAAACTCACAAAATGATACCGACGCTTGTTCGCGAGGAACAATTGAGCGAGGATACCGCCGCCGTTCTTGTGAACACAGTGTATTTTGAGAGCGCGTGGAATGAGGAGTGGGGCGTTCCGAATAAAATGGAAACGTTCACGGCGGCAGACGGTTCGACAAATGAAGTAGAGCTTATGCGAAAAACGTGTTCCAGCTACTATGAAAACGACAACGCGACCGCATTTTCCTGTTATTACAAAAACGGTTTAATGTTTGTTGGTATTCTTCCAAAAGAAACAGGCGACTTTACGCTTGAAAGTCTTGACATTTCCTCTCTGTTGAAAAACAAGAATGCTGCATATGAAGTTTACGCGCGTATGCCGAAACTGAATTTTGAAAGTGAGTTTCCGCTTACTGACGCGTTGAAAGCGGCGGGATTAAGCGACCTTTTCAGTCCCGATACGGCGGACTTTACTTCAATGCAGAAAAACACGGACGATAAGCTTTTCATTTCGGAAGTTTTGCAGAAAACAAAGCTGGAACTTGATGATAAAGGCACAAAAGCGGCGGCGGCAACGGCGGTAATTATGAACGAAGGAATGGCGATCGATGAACAGCCGAAAGAAACGCGGGAAGTGTATTTAAATCGTCCGTTTGCGTTTCTGATTTACGACGAGGGAAACGAACAGATAGTATTTATGGGAAAAGTAACGAAGTTGTAAATGTTACAGTAATGATACAGTATAATGACTGACTAAACTGTATTTGAAATGATACAATAACCTGCAATAAAGTAATTTGGGGGTAGGATCAGTGAAAATCATAAGCCTTATCGAAAATACGGCAGTAGACGACAACCTGTTTTTCGAGGACGGAATGTCGCTTTTTGTGGAATATAACGACAAAAAATACCTGATCGATACGGGCCTTACGGGGAAAGCCGTTGATAACGCGCGCCGTATGCGCTTGCCTATTGATGAAATAAGTGGTGTGATTTTGACACACAATCACTTGGCGCATACAGGCGGAATTGACGCCGTTATGAAACTTAATCCGAACGCGCAAATTTATTTACGCGCGGGAGCGAAAAAAGAAGTGTTCAAGAAAAACGGATTGTTTAAATCGGCGGTTGGTCAGGGACGTTCTTTTTTCCGCAGATATGCCGATAATCTGATTTTGTTCAACAGTTTTTCGGAAGTGTGCGAGGGATTTTATCTTGCAAGCTGCGAAAAATTCGAGGAAAAATATATCAATCCTGACCGTTCATATTTCACTTTGGGCGATGACGAAAAAAAGCAGCAGCCCTTTGATTTCTCGGACGAGAGTTTCGCGGTGATTTTCCCACAAAAACGCAAAGCAGACGGCTTGATACTTGTCGGCGGGTGTTTTCATTGTGGTGTGGGGAATATGCTGGAAACTGTTGAGGAGCGTTGGCACGGAATACCGATACTCGCCGTTATCGGCGGATTTCACTTGTCCGCGGCGAACCCTAAAAACCTGAATGTTTCTCCCGAATTTGTAAATGTCACAGCTCGTGCGCTGAAACAATCGAGCGCGGAAAAAATCTACGCTTGCCATTGTACGGGATTTAAAGGCTTTGACCTTATGGACGAAATCCTCGGCGACCGATTTTTGTATCTCGCGGGCGGCGAGGCGTTGGAATTCTAAATAAAAAAGCACCGTGTTTTTGCGGTGCTTTTTTGTTGTTACATATCCTGTAAATCCGCGGCGGTGATGTCGTTTTCGAGATTATCTCTCGCCAAATCTGTATCAATTATGGGATAGATGTCCTCGGGGATAGGTTTCTCTTCCGTGTGCGGGGTGTCGTGCCATACCTTTTGACTTGGTGGCTGTGTTCCCGCGATTATCGGGTTCGCGCGTTCGTTGCCGTGCTTTGCTTTCCCTTGGATTTCGGGAACGGGAGCGACATCGTTTTTCGGTTTATCGTGTCGGTCGTCGGGACGTTTCATTCCTTGCTTTGACATAAAATCACCTCGCCTTGATTGTTCCCGTTTTTTTCGTTCTTATTCGCAAAACCCTCCGCGAACGCAAATTCGCGGAGGGTTTGTGTATTTTGTTTTCAGCTCCGGATTTCAAAGTACCGTTCATCATCGTCAAGCGGAAGTTCTTTGATTTCCATATCGTCAATTTCAATGTAACGTCCGTTGCGTAGTTTTCCGAGAAACTCGTCAATCGCTGCATTGTCGCCTTGAACCTCGCACAATACAGAGCCGTCGTATTCGTTTTCGACCCAGCCCGAAAGCCCGTAGCTTTCCGCAATATGATACGCTGTGTATCGAAATCCCACGCCCTGAACTCTGCCGTAAAACCGAACACGAAAACGCTTTTTGCTCACTTCAACAAGCCTTTCAGACGTTCCATAGCCTCTTTGGTAGCCTCGTGAGTACCGAACGCCGTAAGCCTGAACCAGCCGTCGCCATTTTTGCCGAATCCCGCGCCGGGCGTTCCGACAACCTGAATTTTTGTAAGCAGCATATCAAAGAAATCCCAACTTCCCATATCGTTCGGGCATTTCAGCCAGATATACGGAGAGTTTACGCCGCCCGTGTACTTAATTCCGAGTTCGTCGCAGGTTGAAGCGATAACGCGGGCATTTTCCTGATAATACGCAATGTTTTCCTTGCATTGTTTCTGTCCTTCGGGAGTGAAAACAGCTTCCGCGCCGCGCTGTACGGGATAGGAAACGCCGTTGAATTTACTGCCCTGACGGCGCGCCCAGATGTCTGCGAGATGAACGTCGTTGCCGTTGCTGTCTTTCTGAACAAGGTCTTTCGGGATTACCGTATAGCCGCAGCGAGTACCCGTAAAGCCTGCTGTTTTGGAGAGCGAGCATATTTCAATCGCGCACTTTTTCGCACCTTCAATGCAGAAAATTGAACGGGGAATATCGTCTTCGGTGATAAACGCTTCATAAGCTGCGTCATAGATTATAACCGCGTTGTTTGCGAGCGCGTAATCCACCCATTCTTTCAGTTGCGCCTTGTTGTAAACCGAGCCTGTCGGGTTGTTCGGCGAGCAGAGGTAAATCAAGTCCGCCTTGATATTCTTGTCGGGCATTGCCGCGAAACCGTTCTCCTCGGTGGAATCAGCGAAAATAACATCGTTTCCATTCATAATGTTGGAGTCAACGTAAACGGGGTATGCGGGGTCTGTTACAAGAACTGTGTTTCCGCTTCCGAAAATGTCGATAATGTTTCCGCAGTCGCTTTTTGCGCCGTCCGAAATACGGATTTCATCTGGGGAAACATCAGCGCCGAAGCTCTTGTAGTAATCGGAAACCGCGTTTTTAAGGAAATCATAGCCCGCGCCCGAATCCTCATAGCCGCGGAATGTTTCCTTTACGCCCAATTCGGCGCACGCTTTTTCCATTGCAGAAACAACAACGGGAGCAAGCGGACGGGTTACATCGCCGATACCCATTCTGATGAGCTTTTTAGCCTCTTCGGGATTTGATTCGGTATAAGCCTTTATTCGCTTTGCGATTTCAATAAACAGATAATTTTTTTTCAGCTTTGAAAAATTTTCATTGATTTTTGCCATATCATTTTGTCCTTTCCTTTTCGACAGTTTTTTACTGTCCATACATTATTATTAAAACACATTTTTCATCATTTGTCAAGATTATATTTCGGTTTATCGGAAATAATGATGTTATTCCCGATAAACTGGTGTTGGAGATTGGCTTCTTTGACGGAGGCATTTCACGCTGGTTATCATTGATTAAATCAAGTTTTATGTTACAATTGCACAAAAATGCAGAAATATACAGAAGTTTTAGTGCAATATAACAAAAAATTCCAAAGCAAGACGGTTTTAAGGAATAAAGACTTTAAAAAATAAAAAAAGTATGGTATAATATAAAAGTGTGAGTGTGCCAAAGGCATATTTATACTCAAATTAAGATTTTTACAGATAATTTGATATCTTATACATAAAACAGAAAAACAATGTTCCCATTTGCGGAACAGGGGGAAGTGCTACTTTGGAAAAATATGTTATCAAAGGCGGCAAAAGACTTACAGGGGAAGTCACGATAAGCGGTGCGAAAAATGCGGTTGTCGCAATACTGCCCGCCACCATTCTTGCCGATGAGCCTTGTGTTATAGAGAATATACCGAATATCAGTGATGTAACCATCACATTGCAGATAATGTCCGAAATGGGCGCAAAGATCCGTATGCTGAACAAAACCACGGTTGAGATAGATCCGCGCCCGATACGCAATATGCCGATACCTTATGAAAAGGCAAAGCTGATGAGAGCGACCACCTATTTTTTGGGTACTTTGCTCGGAAGATTTCATTCGGCGCGCGTTTCAATGCCCGGAGGGTGCAATCTCGGCGACCGTCCCATCGACCAACATTTGAAGTGTTTTTCCGCGCTCGGCGCAGAATGTGAGATTGACGGCGGTATGGTTGATCTCCGCGCGGATAAACTCGTCGGAAATCAGATCTTCTTCGATAAAAATTCTGTCGGCGCTACCATTAACGGTATTATGGCAGCGGTTAAGGCAGAGGGACTTACCAAAATCGAAAACTCGGCGAAAGAACCCCACGTTGTGGATTTGGCAAACTGCTTAAATTCAATGGGCGCGGATATTATCGGCGCGGGTACTGACGTTATCAAAATACGCGGCGTAAAAGAATTGCACGGTATGACTTACAGCGTAATTCCCGACCAAATTGAGGCGGGGACGTTTATGGCGGTCGCGGCGGCTACTCGCGGAAATATCCTCATTAAGAATGTTATTCCCAAACATCTTGAGCCTATAACAAATAAATTCCTGAAAATTGGCGTACAGGTTGAACAGTATGACGACGCTGTTCGGGTTATCGGCGGCGACAATTATGTCGGCACTTCGATAAAAACACACCCGCACCCCGGTTTCCCGACGGATATGCAACCGCAGATGAGCGCGGTTCTCACTTGCGCAAAGGGAACTTCAATGGTGACTGAGAGCATATTCGATAATCGTTTCCGCTATGTTGATGAGCTGCGGAGAATGGGCGCGAACATTTCCGTTGAGGGAAGAGTCGCGGTTATCGAGGGCGTTGAGCGTTTGAAAGGCGCGCCCGTGAGATCAACCGATCTGAGAGCGGGAGCAGCGCTTATTGTGGCGGCACTCGGCGCGGAAGGTACTTCCGAAATTTACGATATTTTCCACGTTGAACGCGGCTATGAGAATATGGAAGTTAAACTGCGCAATCTTGGCGCGGATATTATCAAAGTCGAAGAACCGGATCCGATTTCCGATTTGGCGGCAAAAAAAGTGGTATAAAAGATTATGTTCTCCCCAATTATCTAATTGGGGAGAATATTAAAATACGGAGAATGTGAGGAAATAAATGGCACGGATTTTTCCTATCTGTTCGTCAAGTTCGGGAAACGCAACGTTTATCGGAACAGGCGGACACGGTATTCTGGTTGATGTGGGCTGTTCGTTCCGTTCGCTCAGAAATTCGCTGGATCTTATCGATACGAAGATCGAGGATATCGAGGCGATTTTTATAACACACGAACATTCCGATCATATCAAGGCGCTTGAACAAATCGTAAAGCATACGAATATTCCGATTTTTGCGCCCGAACCCTCGGCGGATTACTTAAAAACAAACGGAATAGTACCCGATGATACAACGATTTATGATTCGCGCGGCGGTTATAAGAGCGCGGCTTTTGAAGTAAGCTGTTTCAGAACCTCGCACGATTCCGCCGACAGCGTGGGTTACAGAATACGCTTTAACGGTGAGCTGTTCGGAATATGTACCGATACGGGGATAGTAACCGAAGAAGCTGAAACTGCACTGAAAGGTTGCAGAACGGTGCTTATCGAGAGCAACTACGATGAAACAATGCTGCGGAGAAATCCCAACTATCCGCCCGATCTCAAACGACGGATAATGAGCGAAAAAGGTCATCTGGCAAACGAGGACTGCGCGGCGTTCTGCGAAACTCTCCTGAGAGGCGGAACACGTCATCTGATACTGGGACATCTGTCGAAAGAAAACAACACGCCCGGTACTGCAACAAGCTGTACAAAAAGATATCTGGAACAGCGCGGGTTTACGGAAGAAAAAGACTTTACGCTTACCGCCGCGCCTGTTATGACAACAGGGGAATACATAGCAGTCTGAAAGGAGAAATTGTTATGTCAAAACAGAATACGAAAATCGACAATTTTGATAAATGGAAATTCATTTTTCTTATGCTGTATTTTGTGATACTCACCGTTGAGCGCGTGATAAGTCTGGTGAAGTGCCTGACAAGCGGCTTTTCGGGGTTTGACAACCTCGATTATTATATGATAATGCTCACGATATTCGCGATATTCGGCTCGTACATATTCGCAATCATTCGCTGTACCGACACGATAAAGCACCGCGAAAAGGGAAATAACTTGTTTGCGGAATTGTCGGTTGCCGCGGGAATATTGCTCCTCGGAGGAATGGTTCACACAGACGGTTCTATTCCCGTAATTCAGTTTATTTCCTACGGAATGATACTTATTTCAATGGCGATACACACCGCGAAAAACGTTAAAATTTCCAAAAACGGCGCGAAGAAATGGCTGTCGTTTGCGTATATTGTGGCATATTCAATGGCAATTCCCGTTGTGTATCACACAAGCATTGGATTGGCGAACGTGTTTATCCCGATTGAATGTGTTGTAAGCGCGGGTATGGTGGGATTGTTTACGATTATGCTGGTTCGCTTTTACAGCGGCAACGGAGAAAGCAGTTTCTCGCCGATACCGTTTTTGTTCGCGCTTGTCGGGGATATCGCGGTGTTGGTTTTGCGCTGGAAAGAAGAAATCAACAGTTTCGTGCTGATTTTCCTGTGCGTGGCAACGGTTCTGTGGATTATCGGCAATGTGATGTTCAAAAAGGTTAAGAAACAATAAACTACAATAATTTAATGAGCCGTTTCCGATACACTTTGGGGGCGGCTTTTTATGAGGTAAAGATGATAAAAACAGAACGGCTTAATTCGCAAGATTATGAAAAAGGAGAACAGTTATGAAAAAGTGGTATGACGAAGAATACGAATTTGAAATTGAAGTCACGGGTTTCCTCCGGGGCGACCACACCGAACACTATTGCCGCAACGGCGAGGAAATCGGCGACAAATATCATTGCACATACGGCTGCCCCGTAAATGAAAGCGGGTGCGGGATTTGCAGTAAAACAATGATGATGTTATATCCGCTTATGGAGGCGGTAAGGAGCGGCGGCGATTTGTTAAATCTCGGCGGCGACAGCAAATACAGCAAGACCATTGTATGTCCGGACGGCTGTGTAATGTTTCGCCTGACGGCGAAACCCCTCGGAAATGAGAATTTCTTTAAAGGCGGTTTTTGGAAAGAGCCATAACGGTTGGTCGCTGAAGCCGGCGGGGTTGCTTTTGTGGAAGAGAGCAAGTTCGGTGGCTGTGCCTGCGTAATATACACCGTTATAATCAAAGTACAGTATAGGTTCAAGCATCAGCTGATACTTGCCGCTTTCTAGGTCGTCTTCCCACGAGAAGCTTGTTGTGGAAACGGAACTGATTTCCTTGAGTACTTGTACCTGCACAGCTTCGTTTCTGAAGTAGGCTTTGGTTGCAAGATACGTTGTGCTGCCGTTGTCGCTTATAACAGGCTCTGGAAATTTGTCTGAACTATTTGTTGTTGGTGGGGTGCGCCAGGAATATGTTCCAGCCTGCTTAGTAATAGCTAGGTAGCCTTGGTTTCTATAATAGGACTTGCAATGCTTTCCGAAGTGAAATACTACTTTGCTGGCGCAGTTGTTCTTGTTGAGTGTGTAGTCTATACTTCCGGATACGGCTGTGCCACTAGAGTCTACTAGGGTGACGCGAACACCGTCCTCGCCACGACGATAATTGGCTGCATAGTCACCGTCAAAACCTGTCTCTCCATCGCCACCTGTAATGTCGGTTTCTGCTAGAACGGGGAGTGACAGTGGGATGGCTAGAGCGGCGGATAAGACTAATGATAATAGCTTTCTACCAAGATGTTTAATTCTCATTGTATAAAACCTCCTTTAACGAAAAAAGCCGACCCACGAGGGTCGGCTAAGTTTACGTGACACCACCGGTTTGTGAATCGGTTGACAAATTCCCGATGGTGTGCTATAACAAAAATGGAAACCTGTAGTAGGAATCGAAAATGTTAGGGGGTGAGAATATGGTTAAACATAGTAAACTACATATTGTACCAATCTTTATTTTTCTGGTGCTGTGGATAATGGGACTAAACATTGCGTGGACAAGCATGGATGTAATAGTCCAGTTTATATCTGCCATAATACTGGCAATGTCCATATTCGTCAAGAAAAAGTAGTATAGTATATCCTCAATTCCTACTACAATAGTAATTAAGTAAAATATTTGAAATCTAGGTAACATGATAAATAAAATACAATTTTAAAAAGCTCCCGAAATTCTGAACCGCCCCCTGTCAAGTAGACAAATGAAAAAACAAAAGAATTCTTAAGATTATGTTGAAATCCACCCCGCTGAGCAGCAGGGTGGATTTTTCACGCTGCCGCAGCCGAGTGGTATTCCATAGGTGTCATACATTTCAATTTTAACTGGTAATGTTTGGTGTTGTAAAACTCAATGTAGTCCTCAATGGCATTTGTTAGTTCCTCCTTAGAGGAAAACTTCCTCAGATAATACATCCCGGATTTGAGTATTCCCCAAAAACCTTCCGTAGGTCCGTTATTAATACATCTTCCAACTCGTGACATACTCTGCCGCATACCTGCTTTCATAAGCATATTATGGAAAGTTTTGTTTGCTTTTTTATTTGTCATAACTCTTGGTTACGGAATTAGTATAGCTTAATTGTGCGAGTCTGTCTATCGCGCTTTGGTAAAAGAAAAGTAAAATTTCCATTCAATATCCGGGCTTATTTGGGATATAAAGAGCCTTTCGGATCGGGAATATTTGAATTGAAAAAGGAGCAGCCGGGTGGTTGCTCCTTTGTTGTATTAAGGCAAATGGAAATTTGCAATAATATAATCAGTTTTGGGAAAATTTTATCTTATCAATTTTTTCTCTGATTATCGGTGCAATAGCAATTGCAATAATCATTTTGATAAGATCTCCGGGAATAAAGGGAAATACGCAGAGGGAGAGTGCTGACATTAGAGGTGTGCCTGACTGCAGGCAAAACCACAATGTACCGAATGCATAGCATACAACTGTGCCTATGATCATCCCAATAAGATGGATCCATCTCTGCTGATATTTATCAATTGCAATTCCTGCTATAATAGCCATTGGAATAAATCCAATAATATAACCGCCTGTCGGACCTGCAAGTTTCGCAACTCCACCGGTAAATCCTGAAAATACAGGAACTCCCACAAGCCCTATAAGAAGGTAAACCAAGTAGCTAATGGTTCCCTTTTTCCAATCCAGGACATAAAGGGAAATATAAATTGCAAGATTGGTAAGCGAAATAGGCACAGGTCCTATGGGAATGGATAAGGGTGCTAAAATACAGGTTACTGCTGCCATTAAGGCTGTAACTACCAGTGTATAGGTTTTCGTGTTCCGAATGCTTGGGCTGATCTGTTTTTCCATAATTATAATGTAATTCCTTTCTTTCGTCAAATGCACATCAGAGGTGCCCTTATTTTCATACTGATTCGATTTCACAAGTATATCCTGCGTCAGTAACAGCCTTTATCGTATCTTCAATTCCTTGTCCTCCTGCGGTAAGATAGCCTGAGGCAAAAATAGAGTCAACAACACGCAGGAGATTCTTTTCTTCTCCTTTGAAATAAACTTCACGTCCTGCAGCACAGCGAATATCAGACTTTGGTACAAGAAGTCTTGCAAGACATAAAACTTTCATACAGTAAGATGTTGTAAGCGTTGAAATATCAGCATTTTCAAGCGGAGTGCCCGGGATCGGAAGCAGGAAGTTGATCGGAAGCGCTTCAGGCTGAATTTCACGCAGTTCAAGAAGCATATCAACAACATCTTCCTTGCTCTCGCCCATACCGATAATGCCGCCGCTGCATATTTCAAATCCGAGCCCTTGCAGCATATGTATGTTATCTATACGCTGCTGAAATGTATGTGTAGTGCAAATATGGCTGTAATAAGAACGGCTGCTGTTCAGGTTGTGATTTATCCGGTCAAGTCCTGCCTCTTTAAGAATACGTGCCTGTTTCTCCGTCAGAAATCCTATTGAACAGCAAAGGTGCTCGCATTTTTCTTTCATAACACGTATACGCTTTGCAAGTTCCTCAATTTCCTCATCTGTGAATTTCATTCCGCTAAGACCTATGCAATGGCGGGACAGGTGATATTTTTCTACCAGATCATTGTGCCCATAAAGCTTATCGTCAGATACCCATTTATACTTGTTGATTTCTGCTTTGGAGCGACAGGATTGGGCACAGTAAGCACAATCCTGAGAACAATTGCCGCTGCGTGCATTTGTTAAAATATGAACACTGACATGATTGCCTTTATATTTTCTGCGAAGCTTTTCTGCGCGTGCAATAAGCTCTTCCAGCTGCTCATCGGGAGTATTCAGAATATCAATTGCCTCTTCACGGGAAATATTCATATTCTCATTCATTTGTGGTTCAGGAACCATGATATGCCTTCTTTCTAATCTTAATTTGCATTATGATTATAGCACAGAACGCCGAAATTGTCAACCGGTGTTTTTTATAAAGTTGACAATTCTGCCTGAAAAGATGAAAAAAACTATTTCACAGTAGCTGTTGCAGAAACTATAGCCCTCAGCAACAGAATTTCCATAAAGGGGTATAGGAAATACGAAGATCACAATGATGACCAATACCGCTTCAAATGCGGTCAATCTTCTGGGAAATTATCTTCTTATAAACGGAAATTTCGGTTTTCCTGCACTGGGAGTAAAGGGCGCAGCCATAGCCACCGTTTCAGGCTCCTGCGTTGCCGCCGTGATCAGCCTTTCCACCCTTGCCTCTAAAAACGGATATCTTCGTCAAAGAAACTTGACGTACATACAGTACGTCAGAGTTTCTTTTCCTAGGGAAGCACTGTCTTTCTGTAAATCTTTTCCCTCGTTTAAACGGTTATTAGTATAAGATCATCACAACTGAATAATAAGACCCACATCGGCTGAAACATTGCGATGTGGGTCTTGCAGCATTAAATTGTTGAAAGCGGAGGCGGTTTCTTCCGATAATTATTCCAACACATTTGTTCGCGCAGGAGCTGTTTTCACCGGGAGTTGTCAAAAATGCGGCAGATCAATTCTTCTCTGCCGTAATGATCGAGCAGGGCGTTAAGCTGAACATCATTCTGGTTTTCGCCGACGTTTGTGTTGAACAAACCTGCTTCCTGCGTGCCTTCGGTATACGTCAGGTGAGGATCAATGTCCGCAAGCACTACCCTTATATTGCTTCGCAGCTCCATGATCTTCAGCCAGATATCATCTGCAAAATAACACAGCTTCTTTATCAGTTCAACATTAAATGTCTCCTCGTCAAACAGGTGGGGCGGATAAAGCACTCCGCCTACTCCTGTCGCCAAATAATCGTTCCTCGGCTGAAGCAGATATTCCGTACTTCTGAGTCTCCATTCGGTATACGGCAGCGGCTCGCCGTCCTCGTCAAGCTTTATCCTGTGAGCCCTTATGGCGCATACGCAGTCCGGAAAAAGCCTGTGCGCCGCATAAAGCTTTTCAATAAGGTCGCGTCTGTACAGAACGTCGTCATCGACTGTAATTACGATATCATCGGGGTACTTCTGCATGGTATAAAAATACTTCTTATGCGCGCGCAGGTTTTCCCCTGTAAGCACCTCGATCTTTCCCTTTTTCTCCAGTGCTTTTAGATCCTCGGGCAGCAGCGCATAGTCCTCCTGTGTTACGCAGAGCACGATCTTATCCGGCTTTACCGTCTGGCGGAAAATCGTGTCAAGCGAATGATGAACCGTTTTCAGGCGCTCGCCGTAGGACGTCAGGGATATGATTATCCGCTGCCTGCGATCCTCTTTTTTTACTGCACACTCGGGTGGAGTGTGATCTCGGGCTTTTTGCAGGGAGCGCAGTTTGTCCCGTATAAAGCGCGGTGGAGCGGTAAGAAATCGCCCTGATTTAAAAGAAACCGATTTTCGTATCGATTCACATTCTCCGCGCCATTTGTAAAGTTCCTTTTGCTTTTTCTTCAGTCGGCTGCATTCTTTTTGCAGCGCATTCCGTTCGCCGATAAGCCATTTTATCTGCTCTGTAACAACATAATCAGAGATAACGCCTGCCGGTGAGCGCGAAAAAAAGTCCTCCCACTCGTCACGCATAAGAGCTTCCGGGTCTTTCCACGGCTTGTTTTTTGACGCGAAATGTACTATAGCTGCGTCACGGCAGGCAAGGGTAAAGCTCCTGTAATGCGTTCCGAATACTTCGTTGAATTTACAGATATCTGTTTTGCCCTGATCTTTGGCGCGCATGAGATTAACATACAGATAATTCCACTGCACGTCCAGCAGCGTTACCTTATCTTTAAAAAAGATGTTGAAAACGTCCTGATCCATAAGCTCGCTCTGGGTCATGCTTCGCTTTATCTCGAAAAGGCTGCCTGCGGTATCGGCTTCCCTCATGCCGTCAAGCTCCATTACCATTACGCCGGAATTGAAATAATCCGGACACTCCGTGAATATCTTTCTTTTTGAATAAATGCTGCCGCTGTCCCTTACCGCACCAAGAAGATTTCCGTGCAGGTCGGCATGGTATAACGGCGTCAGGTCTTTAAAGCAAAGAATATCTCCGTCAAGGTATATGATCCTGCGCTCCGGAACAAGCGCCGGGAGTTCAAATTTAAGCAGCGCGGATTCGGTCGCCTGACAGAACGAGTTTTCCCTGCCGTCATGTAAGCCGTTGATCTTGTCTGCGTTTGCGGTCACTATTCTTATTTCAGTGCGGTCGGAAACAAATTTGTTCAGCATGGCTGCATTTTCTTCCGTAAGACCCACAGTGATAATATAGATCCTGTATACCGTCAGGTCTGTTCTGCTTTCCAGCAGGGACTGTATCGCCGTACAGGTCGGCACGACATAATCGTTATCAGTCACAAAAGCTATCGGGATATAGTTTTCCTTCATTTGTTCCCTCCATTTTGCCGCTCCTTGCCAGGTCTGTGCAGCAGTCCGCGAATTTTCCGGGGTATAAAGGTGGCGGCTCTGCCCAGCCGATATGTCCATGACGCGCGTATGTTTTCTATCTCTTTTTCCAGGCGGTCGCTGCGCGACTCCAAAGCCTCTATCCTTGCGGCTGCCCTTTCTGCGGCATACGCGCTGTCGAGGCTTTCCGGTTCGTCCTGCTCCATGCGCGATATCAATGTGTCGCTCCTGCCGTAATACTCGTTATAAACGCTCAGGATCGCATTCAGCTGGCGGTCGTTGCCGTTTTTCTTGTCGTTGCTCCGCCACAGCGCCGTATCCTGCGTTCCGGCTATCTGTGAGTCTTCAGGCATGCT
>JALEQE010000153.1 GCA_022766825.1 Oscillospiraceae bacterium
CGGAAATCGAAACAAGTCCCTCGCATTTTGAGGTTTTCAGCGATTTACGAAAAATGGCTTTGTTATGCGGTTTACTGTAACTTACACAAAACACGAACTTCATAATTTCCCGTATCTTTTGTAACAATAATACCCAAATAAGACCCATAGATTTGATTTTCCATTGGATATTTCTGCGATTGAGCCGCCCTGTTATGGGCGGTTTTTTAATGCCGGAAAGTAATAATCAACTATTCAAGATTTGCTCCGCTCTCCATTTCTTCGGTGATAACCCGTAAACACTTTTGAAAGCACGGGAAAAATGAAGCTGATTTTCATAGCCTACCGCAGAGCTTATTTCGCCAACTGAAAGCTGTGTGAGCTTCAGAAGCTCCGCTGCCTTTGTCATACGATACTTCAAAAGAAATTCCTGCGGCGTTACACCGACCGCTTCCTTGAATATCTTGCCGAAATAGCTTCTGTTAAGACCGCATATATCCGCTATTTGTTCTACCGAAATATCATTCTGGAAATTGTGGCTGATATATTCCAAGGCTTCGTGGATATAAAAGTCCCGAAGCTTACTGCCGTTATTGACCTTTATTCCCTCTGTAGAACGCGCGAGATAATCTATGAACAGATACAAATGCCCCATAAGGTGCAGGGGAGAAGACGAACCGTTTTCTGCAATATAATTCATCTCCTTCATCATTTCCTCACGTAAATCCTTTGAGCGCGCCTTATAGACAGGATTATCAAGCGAAAATCCAGAAGCTTCAACTATCGCTTTTGCACGAAGCCCGTCAAATTCTATCCATACATATTCCCATGGTAAATCCTTATCGGCAACATAGGTTGTTATCTGACCGGGGAATATCATAAAACCCTGCATACTCCTGATACTGTATTCCTTGGTAGTTCCGCTGCTGTCGTATGCGAAAAGTCTGCCTGTTCCGGAAATGACATAATGAAAAAGAAAGTGATTTCTTGCGGCAGGTCCGAAGGAATGGGCAGGCGAGCATTTTTCACGTCCGAATTGAAACAGACTGAGGTCAACAAAATTATCGCTGGGGAATACGGAAAAAAGTAAATCGCTCATAGTGCACCTCCAACAGAATACACGGAATTTAATGAAGCTTTATTATCAGTATATCACAAAATATACCATAATGCAAGCATACTTTCATATATCGGATAAAATTAGCAAATTGGTATAAATACACGGCAAATGCAGGGTTTACCGATTGCATAATGGTATGATATAATTACATCAAGATAAAGCCCCACACAAAAGGAGGTAATTCAACATGAAAAAAAGCAGAGCAGCAATATCACTTTTAACAGCTGCGGCAATTTCCGCTTCGGTTTTGCTGTCGGGCTGTTCCGGCGACAGCGGAAAGGGTGGAGTAACAACCGTTACAATGCTCCAGTACAAGCCCGAAGCAGTCAAGGCGTTTGAAAAAATCGAGAAGCTGTTTAACGAAACTCACGACGATATTCAGCTTAAAATCGAATCCCCAAACGAGGCGATGACTGTCCTCAAAACCCGCCTTATCAGAGAGGATTATCCCGATATTGTGGGTAACGGCGGAGATATGAACTACTCCAACTTCCTTGACGCAGACCTGTTTGAGGATATTTCTGACCTTGAGATAATCAACGAGATAAACCCCGCATATCTGAAAATGGAAAAGGAGCTGGAGCTTCTCCCAAAAGAGGGAACTTACGCTCTGCCTTATGCAGCAAATGCGGCGGGAATACTCTACAACAAGGATATGTTTGAGCAGAACGGCTGGGAAATTCCCGAAACATGGAGCGAGTTTATAGCGCTTTGCGATGAAATAAAGGCAAGCGGCACCGACCCGCTCTATCTTGGCTATAAGGACACCTGGACCTGTTTAGCACCATGGAACGCACTTGCCGTAGGACTTGCTCCCTCGGATGTGTGCAGCAGCGTAAACGCAGGCAGGACAACCTTTGCGGCGGAATACGCTGAGGTAGCCGATAAGATAAAGGTACTGCTTGATTACGCCGAGCCAAACCCCTACGCATACAGCTACAATGACGCCTGCACAGCCTTTGCGAGAGGACAGTCGGCTATGTACTCCATCGGCAACTACGCAGTACCGCAGATATTGTCGGTAAACCCCGACATGAACATTGATTCCTTTACATTCCCTGCAAACGAAAACGAACAGGACAATGTGAGAAGCTGATAAATATCACCGAAACAGAGGTTTCCGAACCCGAAGTGTCCGAAAACAAGCCTTCCCGCAAGCACAGAATCAGCAAGAGCAAGGTTTCGTCAATAATCATAACAACCCTGCTGATAATCGGCTGTGCGGCTATCTTCTTCCCGCTGTACATGACAATTATCATAGCGCTGAAATCTCCCTCCGAGATGACTAACGATATTGCGGGCGCATTAGCCCTGCCGCAGACGTTTAGCCTTGACAATTTCGCCGAAGCGATGCGTGTGACCGATTTCTGGCACTCCCTCGGAAACAGCATACTGATAACCGGCGCTTCCATTGCCCTTTCAGTAATTATCCACTCAATGGCGGGCTATGCTATCGGCAGAAATATGAACCGCAAAAAAGGCTTCAAGCTGATATATTTCTATATCGTCAGCGGTATGTTCGTACCCTTCGCGATACTTATGATGCCCCTTGTAAAGCAGACTGCAATTCTCGGTCTTGACAATATGCTCGGAGTTATTCTGCTGTACACGGTATTCTTTATGCCGATGAATGTTATGCTTTACAGCGGATATATGAAGAACGTTCCGCAGGCTATGGAAGAAGCGGCAAGCATCGACGGCGCTTCCACATGGCGCACCTACTGGACGATAATCTTCCCGATGATGAAGCCTATGCACGCGACAGTAGCCATTCTCACCGCACTCGGAACATGGAACGACGTTATGACCCCTCTCGTTATTATGTCGGGCAGCGAGAACACCACTCTTCCCCTTGCACAGCTTAATTTCCAGACCCAGTTCGGCACGAATTTCAACCTTGCATTTGCTTCGTATTTACTTGCATTGCTGCCTATTCTGATACTGTATATCTTCTGCCAGAAGCAGATTATCGGCGGCGTTGCAAACGGAGCGGTAAAGGGTTGATTGATATACACTTTTCCCCTGCCACACGGTGGGGGAAAGCACTAAGAGAAAGGAAATCAATATGAAAATACAGAATAAAATAATGCTTATAACCTACGCCGACAGTATGGGCAAGAATATCCGTGAGCTTCACGGCGTACTCAACAAGCACTACAAAAAGGCGGTTGGCGGAGTTCACATTCTTCCGTTTTTCCCCTCCTCTGCGGACAGGGGATTTGCACCGATGAGATATGACGTTGTGGACGAGAGCTTCGGCACGTTTAACGACATTGAAGCTATGGGCAAGGAATACTACCTTATGTTTGATTTCATGGTTAATCACATTTCCGCAAGCTCGGAGTATTTCAAGGATTTTCTGCTAAAAAAGGACAATTCCGAATACAAGGATATGTTTATTCGCTACAAGGATTTCTGGGAAAACGAAGAGCCGACTCCCGAACAGACCGACATAATCTACAAGCGCAAGCCCCGTGCGCCGTATATTGAGGCAAAGTTCGCTGACGGAACAACAGAGAAGGTTTGGTGCACCTTCTGTGAGGAACAGATAGATTTAGATATAACAAAGGACAGAAGCCGTTCTACGCAACGATAAATGCAACTGTTACACTTGTGCGAAAGTTTGAGATAACCCCTGTAAAATGGAAAACGCAACAGCCTTACGACTTTATGAACGACCTGACAATCGGGCGGTTGCTGTACTGTCTGAACACGCTGTCCGAGTTGGATATAAAAAGCCGTGAACAGCTTTATGAGGTAGCTGCCGACTTGCGAGAGAAAGCCGAGAACGGCGGCGATGATATTGACTTGAAAACACAGCTATCTCAAATTGAGAATGTGATACGCACCTATGAGGAAATCGTTGAGGGCAATTACATCGACAATCTTATCAAAGCCGAGCGTGAGCGCAAAGAAGCAGAGCAGAAAAAAGAAAACTCCCCCGAACAGCCTATGCAGACTGTTAATCGGAAGAAACATAAAAGATAAGGAAAGGAGGCGGAAGTATGACGCAAGCCAAGAAGCAGGACATTATCGCAAAAGTCACCTCTCTTTTGAGCAAGCTGCTTGATGAGGACGAGTCGACTATCGAAAGCTCAACCGAGCAGCCTGTTGAAATGCTGACCATAAGGGAATGCACGCAGGAAATTAGGGGGCTGAACGAGTTTACCATTCGGCAGCTCATAGCGAGAAACGAAATTCCCTTTGTCCGTGCGGGACAGGGTAAAAACGGGAAGATACTTATCCCGAAAGCCGCTCTGATTGCGTACCTCAACGGTATTGCATAACGGCTCATAATGACGGTTAGGAGCGCCGACAGGCTTGTTAGTCTGGGCAGCCTGTTACGCTTCTTCAGATTGAGAAATTTGTTTACAGACAGAATAATGCAATTAAAAGGTACAGCCAAAGGCATATTTCTCAATAATATCGTCAAAAAGCACTTGACAAATCACACTTTAAAGTGGTAAAATAGAGTTGCAGAAATATGCCAATGGTTAACCGACAAGGAGGTAAACTAATGGCATCAATCGAAAAACGAGGCAACTCATACAGAATTAAGGTATCCTGCGGCTACAAGGCGGACGGAACACAGGTTTTTCAGCGAATGACCTGGACGCCCGACGAGAAAATGACCGCAAAGCAAATCGAAAAGGAGGTTCAGCGACAGGCAATTCTCTTTGAGGAGGAGTGCAAGCGAGGGCAAATCGTATCGGCGGTAAAGTTTGAAGCCTTCGCCGAGGAATGGTTTGAAGAATACGCAAAGCTCAACCTAAAAAGTACGACCTACACACGGCAAAGACAGCTCACGAAGCGGGTTTATGCGGCAATCGGTCATATCCGGCTCGATAAGATAACTACGCGTCTTATTCAGAAATTCATCAATTCGCTTGCGCAGGACGGCACGAATGAGATAACTAAAAAGCCTTTATCGCACAAGACAATGGTGCATTATCTCTCGTTTATTTCAACCGTGATTGATTATGCAATTAAAATGGATATGCTGTCCGACAACCCTTGCCGCCGTGTTACAATTCCGAAAGGAAGCAAGAAAGAGCGCAAAATCCTCTCGATACAGGAAACGGAGGACTTTCTGAAACTGCTTGAAACAGCGCCGCTGAAATGGCGGACATTCTTCACGCTGGACATTTACAGCGATATGCGCCGTGGCGAAATGCTTGGCTTGGAGTGGAAGGACATTGATTTTGAAACAGGTGTAGTGCATATTCAGCGCACTTCAAACTACACAAAGGCGAGGGGCATTTACACGGACACGACCAAAACAGAGAACTCTGTGCGTTTCATCAAGCTGCCGCCCGAAGTGCTTGCAATTCTTGAACAATTCAGAGCAGAACAGGAAAAGGAGAAACAGCGGCTCGGCAGTAAGTGGATTGAGAACGACCGCCTGTTCACGAAATGGAACGGTCTGCCTATGAACCCACAAACGCCGTATGGTTGGCTGAAAGAGTTTTGCGAAAAGCACAATTTCCCATTTTATGGTATTCATCAATATCGTCATCTGCACGCAAGTTTACTGATTGGCGCGGGAATTGACCCGACAACCGTTTCGGGTATCCTCGGACATTCGCAGGTGAGCACCTCGCTGAACATCTATGGGCATATGTTCCGAGAAAACCAAGTCAAAGCTTGCAACGCCGTTGCAGAGGCTCTGGATTTCAAGAAAAGAGGAGCTTGAGCGAAATAAGACCCAAATAAGACCCAACGGCGGTATCTGGGCAAAAAGAAAAGCCCACAAAAGGCTTTGTTAAGCCAAATGTGAGCCGTGCTTATGGTGACCCGTACGGGATTCGAACCCATGATTCCACCGTGAAAGGGTGGTGTCTTAACCCCTTGACCAACGGGCCAATATGGTAGCGGTAATCGGATTTGAACCAATGACACCCTGGGTATGAACCAAGTGCTCTAGCCAACTGAGCTATACCGCCGTATCTGTGACTAAATTATTATACCACATTACCTGGTATTTGTCAATACCTTTTTGAAAAAAATTTTATTTTTTTGGTGAATAACATCCTTTTCAGATGCAGATAATACTTACGGAAATTTTTTTGAAATTCTTCCAAAAAGCTATTGACAAAACATAACAAATATGTTATAATATATCTTGTGATGATATTGGGGCGTCGCCAAGCGGTAAGGCAGTAGACTCTGACTCTACCATTCCGAGGGTTCAAATCCTTCCGCCCCAACCATTAAAAGCCGGGTTTTCAGCCCGGCTTTTTTATTGCTTCTGAATCATTTTTAATAATACAAACATCAGACAGTTCTTAATAAAATGCAAAATGCCCTCGCGAAAAAGCGTATTTTAATGATAAATCTACCCACGGATTTATATGCGGCAACAACATCGTATCGCATTCGTACGATATAATGAAATTTCCGCACACTACGCGCGGAAAAGCAAAAAACGCATAAGAAAAAGCCGGGCATTCAGCTCGGCTTTTAATGGCGGAAAGAAAGGGATTCGAACCCTTGAACGGGTATTAGCCGTTACACGATTTCCAATCGTGCGCTTTAGACCAACTCAGCCATCTTTCCAAAGGTCTAACTAACATATTCAACTTAATAATTATATCACAATTATCGTATTTTGTCAAGTACTTTTTTTAAAAATATGTAAAGCCGAGGTTTCCCCCGGCCATAACCTTATCTCTTGTTCTGTTCAGAACGGTTCTGTTTCTGCTGTTCGGACTGGTTCTGATCCTGCTTCTGCTGATTCTGATTATTCTGATTAGACATAATTTGTCCCTCCTGTGAACATTTCGTTCTTTATCGCGGTTTTTCGCCGCAGTAATATTCTACACAGATTTTGCGGAAATATTCAAAACACACTTCATAATTATGCGGTACACTTTCGTTAAAATATTCTCTTATCGTTCATACGGCTGAATTGTCACGCCCTGCTCTCGCGCTTCACGGTGAACTGACTCAATCCGACACAGCAGAGCGTTTTCTTCGTAAATCAGCGCGTCTATCAATCTTTCATCGGTAACAAATCCGAAATTGACGCGGACATCGGCAAGCTGCTCCGTCAAAATGTTTATTCGCCTTGCGATGTCCTCGCGCTCACTGTCGTCCAGTAATCCTTTGCCCGATTTTGACAAAAAAATCATTAAATCACCTTCCGAAAAATAAGTAGACCACTATTCCGCATACTATCCAGGCAGTGCAGTCAGCACAAAGTGCCGCGGGTATTGCACAGCGTGTTTTTTTGCACTTTACAGCTGAAAAATATACCGCCGCCGTATAAAAAGTTGTTTCGCTTGAACCGATAAGTGTTGCCGCAACTCGCTCGGCAAAGGTATCAGCGCCTACCTCTGCGGCAATTTCGCTATAAACAGCCATTGCTCCGCTTCCGGAAAACGGACGAAGAACCACCAGCGGAGTAACCTCTTCGGGAAAACCGACCGCGCCGCAAATCGGTTTCATAATATTTGTGAGAAAATCCACCGCGCCGCTTGCCCGAAACATTCCGATACACACGAGTAGCAATACAAGTGCGGGAAGAATTTCCGCACAAGTTTTAAGTCCTTCTTCCGCACCCTCGCAGAATGCTCCGAACACGTCCACGCGCTTTATCGCCGCATAAACAAACGTCACAACCACTATAACCGGCACAATCCAATCCGTCAAACTCATATTTTTCGATTACTCCGTTTTGATTGAATAAAACACATCACTTTTGTCGCCGCAACAACCAGAACCACCGAATACACCGAAACAATCCAAACGCACGGAAGTATATTGAAAGGCTTTTCCGCCCCGTTTGCAGCTCTCAACGCGGCGGCAGTCGTCGGAACAATCTGAAGACTGGCGGTGTTCAGAACAGCAAGCATTATCATATCGTCTGCCGCAATATCTCCCTTAAAAGACGCGTCTTCCTCGGCAATTGCTTTCATAGCGGCAATTCCGAGCGGAGTGGATGCGTTTCCCAGCCCAAGTATATTTGCCGCAATATTCATTGTAATTAAGCCTGCCGCTTTTCCTCCTTTCTTCACGCCCTTAAAAAGGAAACTCACTATCGGCGACAGAATACGCGCCAGCTTTTCCAGAATGCCCGCGCGCTGAGCAACCCGCATTACACCACTCCACAGACAAATCACACCGCACAACGAAATAACCAACTCCACCGCTTCGCCGGATTTTGCCAAAACAGCGGAAGTCATTTCTCCCATTTGCCCACCGAATGCTGCGAAAATTAGTGATATTGCCGGAATAACGATAAGAATTACTTGCATTTTGCACTCCTATGATGAAAACTTTTTACTTTTTTTACAAAATTTACAAAATTATTGAAAAAATTACAGAAAATATTTGACAAATTTGTCGGAATATGTTATAATATTATTACAAGATTTATCAAAATAGCACAAATCCTGTCAAAATTAAAAAGGAGGAATAAATATGGTAAAATCTACCGGTATTGTAAGAAAGGTCGATGAGCTTGGTCGTATCGTTATTCCGATTGAACTCAGGCGCAATCTTGACATAGAGGAAAAAGACAGTCTTGAGATCTATGTTGAGGACGATCACATAATACTTAAAAAATACTCACCTGCGTGTTCATTCTGCAACAACGCAACAGGAATAAGTGTATTTAAGGGCAGAAATATCTGCAAGAATTGCCTTGAAGAGCTTTGCACGCTCCTCTCCGAGCAATCGAAAGACACCTGATACTTCACCTCATAACGTCCGATCCTTCCTGTTATAATAATATGCCGCGATGTTAAAAATAATAACTTCGCGGCATTTTTAATTATGTTGCACAAAAAACGCGGCTTGTTTTCACAAGCCGCGCATTTGTTAAATAACTTTGTTGTTAAGTTATGAAAAGAAATTACTTTCTCTTCTTAGCAACTACCATAGCGCCAGCAGCTACAACAGCTACACCGAGAACAGCAGCTACACCCTCAACACCGGAATCAGGGTTGGGCTTAGTAGCGTCAGAAGTAGTGTTATCAGCAGCAGGAGTAGACTCAGCAGGAGCAGACTCAGCAGGAGCCTCAGCATCAGCGGTCTTAACCTCAACGTCAAAATATGCACCATCATCAGCGGTGGTTACACCCATCTTAATGCAAAGATCTTCCTTCTCAACATCGATATTCTCGAATGTGTAGGTGTCGCCATCACCGAGAGGAGCGTCATCAGGGCACTGAGACCAACCGTCAACAGTGTTGTTATAACCCCACTGCCACTTTGTAACACCGTGAGAAGTTACTGTAATAGACTTTACGCTCTTAAGATCAACATCAGCACCGAGGTTCGTTGCAACAGAACCTGCAACATCTTTCTCATCAACAAGTTTGAAATCTGTCCAAGATTCAACATAATCAACGGTGTACTTTGTTGCATCAGCAGATGCCATTACAGATACAGCGGATACAGCCAATACAGATGCAGAAGCTGCAGCCAAAATTTTCTTCATGCTCATTGTAAATTTCCTCCAAATAAGATATTTTTTTCAAACGCGCGGACAATCCGCATACGTTTTGTATTTATATTATACACTATTGTCCTCAATAATTCAATGTTACATTTAGCCAAACTTTTGTTAATAATTTTGTTCAATTTTAAGTAATATCAAACAAAATTAGCGTTATTTAAGTAATTTTTGCAGATTTAACCTAATCGAATTACTTCTTCTTTCTGAAATTAGGATTATCATCAGGCTCGCGCATAATCGCGTCGTAAAGTCTTCGCGTCTTGTTGGTTTTGTGCTTTTTTGATTTCAGCATATCCAGTTCCGACGGTTCGTTCGTATTCGCTTCGCTGTCCTGCGGCTCATTTCCGAACAATCCGCGCTCTTCCGTCCATATTCCCGACGGAGCGTTTTCACTTGTTACGCGTTCCGGGAGCGGCGCCGATGTTTCCCGCACAACGGATTCGGTTCTTCGGTTTCCCATACCGCCCTCCGACTTCTCCAGCACATCAAAAATGCTACCTATATCCTTGAACGGCTCTGAATCCGGCATTGGTTCATCGTGCGCTTTTCGTTCTCTCATATCGCGCTTTGCCGCCATATTTGCCTCGGCAGCAGTTATAACCGGTGCGCCCGCCGCTTTACCGTACGCGCTTACAGCGGCGGCGTTTTTCTTGATGATTTTAGGTTTGGGAATTTCGGGCGGCTTGTTTTCAACTCTCCGTTCGGTGTCGGAGTGAACACTGCCCTCTTGCTTCGTACTCTCGGGAATATCATCGTAAATCGGAAACGGCGGTTCTTCTTCGGGCTGAAACAGAGTTTCAACCATTGACTTTGCCGAACGCTCCTTTGCCGGAATAATCTCCGGCTCGGCAAATGCCCTGAAAGCGTTCCGACGCTGTTCCTCTTCCTCATCAAGCTCACGTCTGCGCGCTATTTCTTCCGCTTTCAGGCGTTTTTGCCGTTTTTCTTCCTCCAGAGTTTCCTCAACTCGCTTAATATCCTCATACGCACTGCGCGACGTGGACTTTTCGGCAACCGTACGCGGCTGCGTCTTTTCTCCCGCCGTATTTAACGGAGCGCCGAACGGCTGAAATCTTGAGGGATCGGGATTCTTTGTATAACTCTCGCTTGAAATCCCCTCACCGTTGCGTATAATATGCGAAATCTGAGGCTTTTCGTTCTTCTGACGTTGTTTTTTTGGCGAGGTGAAAAAACCCTCTTTCAGCGCGCGTTCGTCGTCCGGGTTAAGTACGGACGGTGACTGTATGGAATCGCGGCTTATTCGTTCGGGTATAAACGGCTTTACGACACGTTCTTTTTGAGTTTGCGGCTGTTCCGTATTTTTTTTTGGGACTTCAACTATCGGTGTGCTTTTCGTAATGTCCACATCCAAAGAATAATCAAGGAAACTGTCAAGCTCTTCCGGTGATATTTCGCCGTTCTTCACTTTTTGTTTCATTGCCTCAAGATAAGCGTGCCAATTCTCGTATTCCTTAACGCTCATTGTCTTATCGACCCGCGAGTACATTTTATCGACAACCTCACGGCTCTTCTTTTCAAGCTCGGAATTTATTGTGGGCTTGGGGTGTTCCTGCTGCCATATTTCAAGACAGGTTTTCCCGTTCGGAACTATTCTCGAACAGTACTCCTCTGAATGTTCCTTGTCATGCAGGAAATAACGTCCGCAACGCCTGCACTTTCCAAGCCAGCCGCCGCTTTCGATTATTGCGTCTATCTCAAGATCCACCGCCGCTTTCAGACTGCACGGCATATAAATTCTCTCGCCGTAACCGTCCATTTTCCCACGAAGTATGCCGTAATTTGACAGATCCTGCGGCATTCCCGCCTTCATACGCGAAAAAGCGTCCATTGCGATTTCATCTGATATTTCGCTGTAATCGCCTATATCGGAATAATCCTCGCTGTAATCAAAATCCGCCAGCACATTGCGGACAATGTCCTTTGATATATTCGGAAACAGGAACGGTGCAGTCGGCACACGTCCCACGGAAAATGTTTTAGTAACTCCCAGATCTTCGATACGGCAGCCCATTTCCCTCGCCGTAACACTGAATGTAAGGTCAAAATAATTACGCCGCGCAACCGCTTCCTCAACCGACTTTATTCCGTTTATGAAAATAAAATCCGTCTTGCAGCGGGCATAGTCCTGAACCCGCACAATATTAAGCCACTCGTTTATGGCGCGATTGTACCGGAAGTCGCACAGCCGTGAGAAAACCGCTCTTTGAAAATCATTTGTACATTGAACAAACCTGTTCCAGAGAACATTCGCGCTGATATTGTCGCGCCTGCAAACATAATCAATCCAACAGTCCAGAACAACTTTTTCGTATGTCGTTCTGATGTTGTGTTCTATATAACAATGTGCCGACTGAATATCCCGCCGAAGCTCCGCCATTCGGTCAAGATCCAGAACGCCCGTTTTAAGCGACTCGTTGCACAAAGCTATGGAATGTTTCGCGAAATAGGAAAAGTCATATTCGCAGAAATCCAACAGAGATGAAGGATAACGCAACACGAAGATCTCGTTGGATGTTTTTCCCACGAGCTTCAGCGTTCTTTCCATACCCATACTCCTTTCAAATTTACTGCGCCGCGGTATCTGACACGGTGTCTGACGAACTTTGCGCGGAGGTTGTCTGCGCCGACGTTCCTGAAGTTGACGAAGTTGTTGACGATGTTGCCGTACTCTTGACCGCCTTTGTCAGATACGGATTTTCACGGACGCTTTTTCCGTCTACAATAAGCACTTCAACATCAACGCCGTTTTTCTTCTGTACTTTCCACTCAACAAAATTCTGCT
>JALEQE010000038.1 GCA_022766825.1 Oscillospiraceae bacterium
GAAATGCTCCGTTACGAAATCAAGAAGTTCATAGGCTCTTATGCCGCGATAATGAATGGTCTTGACGCTGTTCTTTTCACAGGAGGCATAGGTGAAAACTCCGATGATCTGCGCGCTGATGTTTGCCACGATATGGAGTATCTTGGCATTAAGTTTGATGACAGCGCCAACAGCGGTCTCCGCGGAAAACTTGCGAAAATTTCCGCGCCCGACAGCAAGGTTGAGGTATGGGTTGTTCCCACAAATGAGGAACTACTTATAGCACGCGATACAAAGGCTCTTGTAGAGTCTTTGAAGTAATTTTTTATAATCTGAAGGGAGAAAACCAATGAAGAAAAACACAAGAAAATGTACAGTACTGGCTGCGGTTATGTCATTGTGTATGCTGTTTACGGGTTGCAACAACAGCGGTTCATCAAGCAGTTCCACAACATCCGCAACTGAGTCCGGCACGGCGTCACAGGCAACGTCAGCAACAGAAAGCTCTGCGGCTTCAGATACATCGTCTGTAGTATCAACTGCGGACAGTACAGCGGCAGGTACAGATTCCACAGCAAGCGATACCACTTCCAGTTCGGAAGTAACTGCAAGCGACGGTTTCAAGGTTGACGGTGCAAAACTGCTCGACGCTAAGGGCAATGAGTTTATTCTGAGAGGTATCAACCACGCTCACGCATGGTATAAGGATCAGCTTGAAACAGCTATTCCGGCAATTGCCGCAACAGGCGCAAACTGCGTTCGTATTGTTTGCTCCAACGGCAATGTCTGGACAAAGACGGAGCAAAGTGAAATTGAACAAATGATAAAACTTTGTGAAGACAACAAACTTGTTTGTATCCTTGAAGTTCACGATGCAACAACGGGTACCAATGAAAATGGCAAGCAGGCAACAGACGACGTTTCCGATCTTCAGAAATGCGCAGATTACTGGATTGAGATGAAAGACGTTGTAAACGCTCATACCGATACTGTTATTGTTAATATCGCTAATGAGTGGCATAATGCCGGCTGGGCTAAACCGGATGAGTGGGCAAAGGGCTATGAAACCGTTATTCCACAGATGCGTGAAGCGGGAATTAAGAACACCATTATGGTAGACGCAGACGGCGGCGGACAGTATACTAAGTGCCTCTATGGCGATGAGGAGAAGGGTACACCGGGTTATGCAACTGAAATATTAGCGGCTGATCCCGACAAGAATACAATGTTCTCAATTCATATGTATGAATTTGACGCTTCAACGGAACAAGATGTCAAGACTGTTATTGACAATACCATTGGTACCGGAGTATGCTTCTGTATAGGTGAGTTTGCGAATACTCGTTCAGCGAAGAAAGATAACGTAGCTGACGAGGCTATTACAGCTTACTGCACCGAAAAGAATATCGGCTACATTGCATGGAGCTGGAAAGGCAATACACCCGAAAAGATAAGCTCAAAAGAAACTCTTCCGTTCTCTGTTATGGATATATCCGAGGAATGGGACGGCAGCAAGCTTTCCGAAGCATGGGGTGAAAAGATTATAAACGGCGAAAACGGTATCAAGCAAACTTCAAAAATCTGCACCGTTTTTGAATAATTATCCGACTAAATCGCATTATGGCGCGGGGCTTTGTAGCTCCGCGCTTTTGTTTTGTGAAAAGTTCCGTTAAAATGCCGAAAAACATCAAAAAAAACGTTGAAATTTATGATAAATATTACATTGAAAGTTGGTGAAAATAATGTTATAATTTAAGTTGGTATAGAGTTTTTTAAGGCAGTTGTAGCAATTTGTTTGCGGCTTGCTTGAATTTGTAAATTATTATTCGGAGGAAAGTTAAATGTTTGGAATGAGCAAGGATATCGGAATTGATCTGGGTACAGCGAATACGCTGGTTTATATGAGAGGAAAGGGAATAATTATCCGCGAGCCGTCGGTTGTTGCTGTAGATAAAAAGGCGGGTCAAGTGCGCTATGTCGGTCAGGAGGCAAAGGACGTTATCGGCCGTACACCCGGTTCAATTGTTGCTGTAAGACCGCTTAAGGACGGCGTTATTGCGGATTTCGATATGACTTCCATTATGCTTGGCGAATTTATAAAGAAAGCGTTAAGGGGAAAAAGCAAGGCGCGCGTTATTATCTGTATTCCGTCGGGAGTAACTGAGGTGGAACGCAGAGCCGTTAAGGAGGCAGCACAGCAGGCAGGTGCAAAGCGCGTGTCCATAATTGAGGAACCTATGGCAGCGGCTATCGGTGCGGGACTTCCTGTTGCTGAACCTATGGGCAGTATGATTGTTGATATCGGCGGCGGTACTTCCGAGGTAGCGATTATTTCATTGGGCGGCATTGTAACGGCACGTTCCGTTCGTGTTGCAGGTGATGAGTTCGATTCTGCAATCATAAACTACATCAAAAAGAAGTACAATCTCCTGATAGGCGAACGTACTGCTGAAAATATCAAACTTGGCATCGGTTCTGCATACAAGACCGATGAAAACGAACCGGTAATGGATATCAAGGGACGTAACCTTTTGAATGGTTTGCCGGAGAATATCACAATTACTTCCGAAGAAATACGCGAGGCACTCTCCGAGCCGCTTTCTCATGTTATCGAGGCTGTCAAGACAACCCTCGAAAAATGCCCGCCTGAGCTTGCTTCGGATATAATCGAAACCGGAATTATGCTTGCCGGCGGCGGTGCTCTGTTGCGCGGATTGGATAAGCTGATTCACGAGGAAACCGGAATGCCGGTTAAAATCGCCGAAAGACCGCTCGACTGTGTTGCGGACGGTACGGGAAAAGTTCTTGAAAATATTGATAAGCTGGAAGATGTTCTCAGCGAGGACGATGTCATTTATTGATTTAAACTATGAAAGATTTTTTTCACAGCGTCAAGTTTAAAATCCTGCTTGGTATTGCCGCACTGCTACTCGGACTTATGGTGTGCGTAGCGGTGACTGCAGGAAGAGAGGGAGGACCTCAGCAGATTCTCAATACAATAACATATCCGTTTGTTAAAGCGGGTAACGCTATTGCGGACGGAGTGGGCGTTTTTTTTGACAAACTGATAAACGCGGATAAATATAAGGCGGAGAACGACGAACTTAAATCCGAACTGACAAGAATGTACAAGTACACAAT
>JALEQE010000066.1 GCA_022766825.1 Oscillospiraceae bacterium
ATCCCGAAATAATTCAAAACGCGCTTGATTGTGGTTATATTCCTGTTATTTCAACAGTGGGACGTGGAAAGGACGGCACAGTATATAATATCAACGCTGATACAGCGGCGGCTCGTATTGCCGCGGAAATGAAAGCACCAAGTCTTATTCTGTTGACGGATATTAAGGGACTTCTTGAAGATAAGGACGACGAAAACACACTAATCCGCGAAGTTGGTGTAAGCGAGGTACCGTATCTGAAAAAACAAGGTATAATTTCCGGCGGAATGATTCCGAAAATCGATTGTTGTGTTGAGGCTGTTAGACGCGGGGTTAATCAAGCGAATATAATTGATGGACGTATTCCGCATTCAATCTTGATAGAACTGCTTACCGATCTGGGCGCGGGGACTATGATAGTCGCATAAGGAGAAATTAAATGGCTGCGAATAATGACACAATAGAACAGTTCAACAAATACGTTATGCATTCCTACGGAAGATATGACGTTGTAATGGACAAAGGCGAACACGAAACTGCCACAGATGAAAACGGCAAAGAATACATAGATTTCGGTTCGGGTATCGGAACAAATTCGCTCGGTTACTGTAATGATGAATGGGTTGAGGCAATTTGTTCACAAGCGCATAAAATTCAGCACACCTCAAATTATTACTATACAAAAGTGCAGGCTGATTTTGCGAAAGAACTTTGTGAAACAACAGGATACTCAAAAATGTTTTTCGGAAACTCGGGCGCGGAAGCAAATGAATGCGCAATTAAAATCGCGCGCAAATACAGCTTTGATAAGTACGGAAAAGGTCGCCACAACATTATTACTCTTGTAAACTCTTTCCATGGCAGAACGCTTTGTACGCTTTCTGCGACAGGACAGGATGTTTTTCACAACTACTTCTTCCCTTTCGTTGACGGTTTTATCAATGTTGAAGCAAACAACATTGATGATTTACGCGCTAAACTTGACGACACCGTATGCGCGGTAATGTTCGAGTACATACAAGGCGAGGGCGGGGTTATGCAACTTGACCAAGCGTTTGTTGATGAGATATTCAAGCTCTGCGCTGAAAAAGACGTCCTCACCATTGCCGATGAAGTTCAAACGGGTGTCGGGAGAACGGGCAAATTCCTGTGCGGTGAAAAATACGGTCATAAAGCTGACTTAACCACTCTTGCAAAGGGACTTGCGGGTGGTGTACCGATTGGTGTATGTCTTGCCGATGAAAAATGCGCCGATGTCTTTACTCCCGGAACGCACGGCTCTACTTTCGGCGGGAATCCAATTTGCTGTGCCGGTGGATTAGCTGTGCTGAAAGAAGTAAATTCTAATGGATTTTTGGAAGAGGTTGCTAAAAAAGGTGATTATATCCGCAATAATCTTTTGAAAATACCGGAAGTTGAATCTGTTTCGGGAATAGGCTTGATGATAGGTGTTAAACTGAAAACCAAAAAAGCCGCAGACGTTGTAAAAAAAGCATTGGAGAATGGGTTACTTTTACTTACCGCAAAGGAAAAAGTTCGCCTGCTCCCTCCTCTTACAATCACCTATGAAGAAATTGACAAAGGCTTGTCGATAATTAAAGACATTTTAAACTGATTTTTGAAAGGAAAACAAAATGAAACATTTATTGAAGCTGCTTGATCTCAGCACCGAAGAGATCATTGATTTGCTTAATCTTGCAGATCAACTCAAATACGAACTTAAACACGGTATTGAGCACCATATACTTAAAGGTCAGACACTTGGAATGATTTTCCAGAAGTCATCTACACGTACTCGTGTTTCTTTTGAAACAGGTATGTACCAGCTTGGAGGTCAAGCGTTATTCCTCTCATCAAGAGATTTGCAAATCGGACGCGGCGAACCTGTTCAGGACACAGCCCGTGTTTTGTCACGCTATCTGGATGGTATTATGATAAGAACGTTTGAGCAAAAAGAGGTTGAGGACCTTGCCGAATATGGTACTATTCCGGTTATAAACGGACTTACGGATTTTTGTCACCCTTGTCAGGTACTAGCCGACTTACAGACTATCCGCGAATACAAAAACAAGCTTGACGGTATGAAAATGTGCTACATAGGCGATGGAAACAATATGGCAAATTCTCTAACCGTTGGCGGATTAAAAGTCGGAATGAAAGTATCTCTTGCTTGTCCCGAAGGCTATCGCCCTGATCCGCAGGTTCTGGAATTTGCAAAGACATACGGCGATAATTTCCAGATTGTATCTGATCCGGTAGAAGCCGCCGCAGATGCAGATGTTCTTTACACGGATGTTTGGGCGTCAATGGGTCAAGAAGCAGAAGCCGAAAAGCGTAAAATCGTATTTAAAGGCTATCAGATCAATGATGATGTGATGAAGTCGGCAAAGTCAGACGCAATAGTATTGCATTGTCTGCCCGCACATCGTGAAGAAGAAATTACCGCAAAAGTTTTTGAAGCTCACGCAAATGAAATATTCGATGAGGCTGAAAACCGTCTGCACGCCCAAAAAGCTGTAATGGTTAGACTTATGTCTAAAAAGTAAATTTAACATTAATATAACAAAAGGCACCGATTTATTCAGTGCCTTTTTTGTTGTCGTGTTTTTTCTCTGGGAAAAGTCTTCTTGTATGTGTAGGTTTTGGCTGTTCGGGAGTTTTTTCAACATATTCAGGCGCTTCAAACCAGAAAGTACTTCCCTTTCCCTGTTCGCTATCTGCACCATAAGCAAACCCGTGCTGTTCCAAAACGTTCTTTACAATAGACAATCCGATTCCGCTACCAATTTTGGCGCGTTTATGCGTACTGTTACGCTCGCTGACTTTATAATACCTATCCCAGATATATGGCAGATTTTCAGGTGAAATACCCTCGCCATGATCCTCAACCTCAAAGCGAACCATTCCATCACCTTTTCGGAACAGCCTTACAATAACAGCATTATCATCACCCGTATAGGTAACTGCATTGTTTATCAGGTTGTATACAACCTGTTCAAGCTTGATGATATCAGCGGTAATCATAATGTCATCTTCAGCCTGCAATTCGATAATTATCCCATCGTTTTCTTTCATTATATCGAAACGTGAAATAACACCCGATAGTCTGCTTGAAAAATTAAATGTTTCGAGGTGCATTTC
>JALEQE010000097.1 GCA_022766825.1 Oscillospiraceae bacterium
CATTATAAATAATTATCCGAATGGAAAGGACTGATGTTAGGGTTGGAAAAAAAGCTGTCGCTGTATGGCTTTAACAACCTCACAAAGACGCTTAGCTTCAACATTTACGATGTTTGTTACGCGAAAAGTGAGAGGGAGCAGAAGGACTATATTTCTTATATTGATGAGCAATATAATTCCGAACGTTTGACGGGTATTCTTTGCGCCGTCACGGAACGGATCGGAGCTACGGTTCTTAATATCTCAAAGCAGGATTACGATCCTCAGGGCGCTTCGGTTAATGTGCTGTTTGCCGAGGGAAGCATAGATCCCGACCATATCGACAGTTCGTGCAACAAGGGACTGAATTATTATCAGTCGGCGGGCTGTTCTGTGAACGCACATCTGGACAAAAGCCACATTACCGTTCACACTTTCCCCGAATATCACCCCGACAAGGCGATTTCCACGTTTCGCGTTGACATAGATGTCGCAACGTGCGGGGAGATTTCTCCGCTGAAAACGCTGGATTTCCTTATCGGAAGTTTCGACTCCGATATTATAACGATAGATTATCGCGTTCGAGGATTTACGCGCGATGTTACGGGCAAAAAGTGCTTTATGGACGCGCCCATGCGTTCCATACAGGAATTTATCGACCCAGAAACCCTCACGAAATATGACGCAATGGACGTAAATGTTTATCAAGCAAACATTTTCCACACTAAAATGCTTATTAAAGAAATCGAATTGCAGAATTACCTTTTTAATACCGATGTGTATGAAATTCACCCGCAGGAACGCCTTAAAATCACAAACAGTTTAAGACGCGAAATGATTGAGATTTTCAGCGGAATGAATATATATTAAAATGAATGAGATGAAGTTAGATCAGAACCGCGCACCGCTTTATGAGGCAATGCGCGAGTATCAGAACAACCGTGTTGTAAAGTTTGACGTACCCGGACACAAAGGCGGGCGCGGAAACAAAAAGCTTACGGATTTTCTCGGCGACAGCTGTCTGAAAAACGACGTGAACTCAATGAAACCGCTTGACAATCTTTGCCACCCCGTATCGGTCATCAAAGAGGCGCAGGAACTCGCGGCGGACGCTTTCGGCGCGGCAAATTCGCTGTTTATCGTGAACGGCGCGACGGGAGCGGTTCAGGCGATGATAATGAGCGTGTGCAAATCGGGCGACAAGATAATACTGCCGAGAAACGTTCACAGAAGCGCGATAAATGCGCTTGTGGTGTGCGGCGCTGTTCCCGTGTATGTAAATCCCGGAATAAACGGCGAACTCGGCATTCCTCTCGGAATGACGCCCGAGGAAGTGGAACTTGCGATTGTGCAAAATCCCACGGCAAAAGCTGTTCTTGTGAATAATCCCACTTATTACGGAATATGTTCCGATTTGAAGAAAATCGTTGAGATAGCGCATAAGCACGGACTTCTGGTGTTGTGCGACGAGGCGCACGGAACGCATTTTTATTTCGGCGAAAATCTTCCGATAAGCGGAATGGCGGCGGGCGCAGATATGGCGGCGGTTTCCGTTCACAAGACGGGCGGAAGTCTTACGCAAAGCGCGCTTTTGCTTATGGCGAAAACGATAAATCCCGATTATGTTCGTCAGATAATCAACTTAACGCAGACTACTTCCGCAAGCTACCTGCTTATGGTTTCGCTTGATTTGGCACGGCAAAATCTTGCTTTGCACGGCAAGGAGTTTTACGCGAAAACAGTGGAGTTCGCGGAATACGCGCGCCGCGAGATTAACGCAATAGGCGGCTATTACGCTTTCGGCAACGAGCTTTGCAACGGGCGCGAGTTTTATGCGTTCGATACGACAAAGCTGTCTGTTCATACGAGAGCTATGGGCCTTGCGGGAATTGAGGTCTACGATTTGCTCCGTGACGAATACGATATTCAGATTGAATTTGGCGATATCGGCAATATACTGGCGATTATCACGGGCGGCGACCGAGCGCTTGAAATAGAACGGCTTGTAAGCGCATTGTCGGAAATAAAGCGGCTTTACGGGCGTTCGCCCGTGGGACTTTTCGACCACGAATATATCAATCCGACCGTTGATATGCCCCCGCAGGCGGCGTTCTACGCAAAGCGTGTTTCAATGCCGATAAACGAAACGGCGGGACGGGTATGCGGCGAGTTTGTAATGTGTTATCCGCCGGGAATACCGATACTTGCCCCCGGCGAGCGTATTACAAAGGATATTCTCGATTATATCGCGTTTGCGAAAGAAAAGGGCTGTTCGCTTACGGGACCGCAGGATATGAACGTGGAGTTTTTGGAAGTTGTTGAATAAAAAAGGCGGCGATAAAATGGAGCTTTGGTTTACGGAAAACCACACAGATAACGTCAAGTTCTCGATTAAAATCAACAGGCATTTGGTCAGCGAAAAGAGCGAATTTCAGCAGATAGATATTCTTGACAGCGAGGAATTTGGACGGATACTTGTGCTTGACGGTTATCTTATGCTTACGGAAAAAGACGAGTACATTTATCACGAGATGATAACGCACATTCCTATGTCGGTAAATCCCGAAATAAAGAAAGTGCTTGTTATCGGAGGGGGCGACGGCGGCGCGGTTCGCGAACTCTGCCGTTTCAAAAATGTGGAGCATATCGACCTTGTTGAGATTGATAAACGTGTCGTGGAGCTTTGCGGCGAATATTTTCCGTTTACGGCTTGTTCACTTACTGACTCGCGCGTTTCCATACACTATGAGGACGGCTTGAAATTTGTCCGTGGCGCGGAAAACGAATACGATTTGATAATCGTTGACAGCACAGACCCGTTCGGACCCGGCGAGGGTTTGTTTACAAAAGAATTTTACGGCAACTGCTATAAAGCACTCAACGAGAACGGAATACTTGTAAATCAGCACGAAAGCACATTCTATGACGAATACGCTTCCGCAATGAAACGGGCGCACGAGCGCATAAAGAGCTTTTTCCCGATTGCGCTTGTATATCAAGTGCATATTCCGACTTATCCGAGCGGACAATGGCTGTTCGGTTTCGCGTCAAAGAAATTCCACCCCATAAAAGATCAGAACGCGGATTGGTGGCTGGCGCAGGGACTTAAAACGAAATACTATAATCAATACGTTCACAGCGGTTGTTTCGCTCTGCCGAACAATGTCCGCGATGTGCTTGCGGGCAGAGTGTAAAAAGGGGTAATGTTATGCACATTGACTTTGAAGAATTGCCGCGCACGTCCAACGAACATTTCAAGGGCGGCGACGGTGTGACGAATATTCGCGCGTTCAACGATGAAATCAATAGGATTATGAAAGTTACCCTTGAACGTGGTTCGAGTATCGGTTTGCACAAGCACGAAAACAATTCCGAAATTGTATTCATAATTTCGGGCAAAGGGAAAATGATAACAAACGGACAAGCGGAGGAGCTCCGCGCGGGAATGTGTTCCTATTGTCCGATGGGCAGCGAGCATACGCTGATAAATATCGGTGAAGACGAACTGATTTTGTTTGCGGTAATTCCGCAGCATAAACAATAAGGAGGATTTGAAAATGGGTCACAGAGCATTGATAATCGGTGCGGGCGGCGTTGCGAGCGTCGTTATCGCGAAGTGCTGTCAGAACAGCGAGGTTTTCGGGGAAATAATGATCGCAAGCCGCACAAAATCAAAGTGCGACGCTATCAAGGAGCGTTTGCAGCCGAACACGAAAACGGTTATTTCAACGGCGGCGGTTGACGCGGACAACGTTCCCGAGCTTGTAAAGCTGATAAAGAGCTACAATCCCGAAATCGTAATTAACGTTGCTTTGCCGTATCAAGATCTGCACATTATGGACGCTTGCCTTGAATGTAAGGTGGATTATCTTGATACCGCGAATTACGAACCCGAGGATACCGCGAAATTCGAGTACAGCTGGCAGTGGGCGTACCGTGACCGCTTCAAAGAAGCGGGAATTACCGCCGTTCTCGGCTGCGGCTTTGACCCGGGAGTTACGGGAGTTTTCTCGGCTTACGCTCAAAAGCACGAATTTGATGAAATCAATTATATCGATATTCTTGACTGCAACGGTGGCGACCACGGTTATCCGTTTGCCACGAATTTCAATCCCGAAATCAATATCCGCGAAGTAAGTGCGAAAGGTTCTTACATTGAGGACGGCAAGTGGGTTGAAACAGAGCCTATGGAGATAAAGCGCGTTTACAATTTCAAGGGCGTCGGCGAAAAGGATATGTATCTGCTCCACCACGAGGAATTGGAGTCGCTTGCGCTGAACATCAAGGGTATCAAGAGAATACGCTTCTTTATGACGTTCGGTCAAAGTTATCTTACGCACTTGAAATGCCTTGAAGATGTCGGAATGACTTCCATAAAGCCGATTATGTTCGAGGGCAAGGAGATTGTACCGTTGCAGTTCTTGAAAGCGGTACTGCCCGATCCCGCATCGCTCGGTCCGAGAACAAAGGGCAAGACAAATATCGGCTGTATTTTCCAAGGCAAAAAGGACGGCAAGCCGAAAAACTATTATCTGTACAACATCTGCGATCATCAAGAATGTTACAAGGAAGTCGGTTCGCAGGCTATTTCTTATACAACGGGCGTTCCCGCAATGATAGGCGCGGCTATGGTGCTTACGGGCAAGTGGAAAAAGCCGGGTGTATTCAACGTTGAGGAGTTCGATCCCGATCCCTTTATGGAAAATCTCAACAAGTGGGGACTTCCTTGGGAAGAGGATTTCGATCCCGTATTGGTACCGTGATTTTGTATTTTCAGCGGGCGGGCTTTGCCTGTCCGCGTTTTTGTCGGGGTGACTAAATGAGCAGGGTAACAATTCTTGTCGGGAGTATGCGAAGAAACGGCAACACCGATTTGTTTGCGCGTTCATTCGCGGACGGCGCGTCAGAAAATAACGATGTGGAGATTATTTCCGTTGCGGATTATAAGGTTAATCCCTGTATCGGCTGTAACGCTTGCCGAAAAAACGAGAACGGTCGCTGTTTTCAGAATGACGATATGGATAAAATCTATAACAAGCTGAAAACAACTGATATTCTTGTTATCGCATCGCC
>JALEQE010000126.1 GCA_022766825.1 Oscillospiraceae bacterium
AACCGCCAGCGCGGTTTGTTTTCCCCACGCGGATAAGCCCGCTTTGTAGAGCCTTATATACTCCTCGCTCGGCTCGTATTCCTGCGGGAGCAGTTCGCAGTAATGAACTCCGCCGTGCAGAAGTTTCTGACGTTCGTCTGCGTTCATCGGCGCAATTTGCCCCGTGACATCTTTTAAAAGCAACGTGCAGTCGTCCGCTTTCAGAGAAGTACGCATTGCCTTTCCTCGCCAGCGCACAATGGCGACTTTTTTACCGCCGCACGCGCCGCAAGTTTTTTCAAGCGCGGCGTGGTCTATGTTTACAGCGTCCGTAAAAATAACGGTGAGGTCGCATTTTACCTTGTTGTATAAGTAAACCGTGCGTTCGCGGTCATACAGACTTTGCAGAACGGAACGGGTTTTTATCGGATAATCGTTTTCGGCGAACGGTAGAACGGGACTTCTTGTAATCCCGTGAACGCGCGTTTCAATGCCGTTTTCAGCAAGCATTGTCCCGAAAATAATCGGCGGCAGGCACAATTCCTCCGTGCCGATTATTTCGGCGGTTTTAACGCCGTCAAGTGCGTTGCGGAGTTTCCACAACGCGGTATCGCAAAGCCTTTCGTACTCGTCAAAATACTTCCCGCAGTCAACGCCCAAACGTATATCGTAAATCGAGTTAAGACTTATATCAATATCGGGCTTTTTCGTGAGCGGCGGCTCGTCGGCGGAAAAGGTTTCGGGGAAATCGGTAGTTTTAATTCCGTCATAAACGCACTTTGCGTGAACGTCAACGCCGATTTTTCCAAGTGTTTCAATGCTCTCACGGCTTGCGGCAAAAGCGTGCGCCGAAATTGTCGCAGAACATTCTCCGCGCAATTTTTCCGCAAGAGCCTTGACCGTATTTCCCGTTGTGAACTCGTCGTCGATTATGAAAATATGCCCGAATTTGTTGAAATCAAGCTCACTGCGCTTGCAGAGTTTGTGCAAAGTTGCGTGGCTGTGAGTTTCCTCAAACGTAATGCTGTCAAAGCATTCGGGGAGTTTCTCGCGCGTCGTGCTTATCAGAAAACACCGTGAACCGAGCTTTGACGCGGCAAGCGCGCCGATACCGACGGCGGTTTCCGCGAACACTATCGCAAGGCATTCTCCTTCGGGGAAAACCTCGCGCATCTTTTCGCCCATTTCATCGCAGTACGATATTGTTTCGCGCGGGTCGGACGGATAGTGTTTTGATTGGAATTTGTTGATTATGAGATAGTCGCGTTTTGGATTGTTGTCGCGTTTCGCAAGGCTGAATTTATCTGTCATTGTTTCTCCGTTTGTAAGTTGAAATTTCCTTTAAGCGGCACAACCGTGCCGTTTTTTATCTGTCTTAAATAATCGGTTGGTGTGTTGATTTTTTCGGGGACGAGTATTCCGCCGTTTACAATTTGTTTGCTGTTGTGCGTGTCTGAGCCGCCTGTTTCGGGAAGTCCGAACATCTCCGCGTATTGTTTCGCACGGTCGTTGTAGCAGGTGTTTCCACCGAAAAGCGGGTCGCTGTTGCGGGTGTTGATAACCTCAACGGCGTCAACGTGGTGCGGGTACAGGCTTATATGCGGAATGTAGCTTGCCTCTCGGAACGGGTGCGCATGCACGATAAATCCGCCCGCCTTATGTACCGCGTCAAAAAGGTCGCGTTCGTCCGCTTGCATAAGCAGATACTCGTTTTCTTTCATCCACGCTTTATCAATATTGTAGAGCAGAAAATCCGCGCCGCAGATTGTCCACTCCACTCCGAAAAACACGTCAATTCCGATTTTCTTTCCCTCTTTGAGAGCGTTTTCATAACCCTTGCAGTAAAGGTCGATGCGCTGTTCCCACGGCAAATCTCGCGGAACTGTCGTGCTTGAATTGAAAAAGTGGTCGGTAACGAAAATACCGTCATAGCCCGCCGCCTTGTGCGCCCTTGCCATTTCCGCGGCAGGGGTTGTGGCGCACGAACTTCCCTCCGCCGTGTGCAGATGTGTTTCGTATTTATACAATATAATTGTCCCCTTTTTTGTACAATTCAGTGGCTTTCAAACCAATTTTTTCCGCATTTTGCGTCAACGGTGAGCGGCACATCAAGCGTTACCGCGCTTTGCATTTCCTCTTTCAGAATTTGCAGAGCCTGTTCGGACTGTTCTGCGGGTGCTTCCACGATAAGTTCATCGTGAACCT
>JALEQE010000140.1 GCA_022766825.1 Oscillospiraceae bacterium
TATAGCACATTTCGGCGCGGTTTGTGAACTCGCCGAAAATTGAACAGCCTCTCTCGCTACGCTCGCTCGGCTGTTCAATTTTCTTCCTTTCCAGTCGAGCGTAAATTCTATGAAAGGATGATATGGTCTTTACTATATCATACAAGAAATTATATGAACTGGTTTGAAAATGCTGTATTTTATCACATCTACCCTATCGGGTATTTCGGTTGCCCGCGCGTCAACGATCAGACAAGCGAGCCTACCCACAAGATTTTGAAGTTAATCGACGATATTCCACATATCAAGTCGCTTGGCTGCAACGCGATTTATTTCGGGCCTGTGTTTGAAAGCGTAGCACACGGCTATGATACTATCGATTACAAAACAATCGACCGCCGTCTGGGAACAAACGAGGATTTCAAAAAAGTATGCGACGCTCTCCACGAAAACGGAATAAAGGTGGTTGTCGATGGTGTGTTCAATCACGTCGGACGTGATTTCGGCGCGTTTAAGGACGTTCGCGAACATAAACTCGCAAGCTCCAAAAAGGATTGGTTCCACGTTCGCGAGGGCAACTCCGCTTACAACGACGGCTTTTACTATGAGGGCTGGGAGGGTCACTATGAGCTTGTAAAACTCAACCTCTACAATCCCGAAGTTAAGCAGTATATTAAGGACTGCATCACAGGCTGGAAAGAGGAATTCGGCATTGACGGTCTGCGCCTTGATGTTGCGTACTGCCTCGACCAAAATTTCTTGAAAGAACTTCACGGTCACTGCAAGTGGCTTGCGGATGATTTCTTCCTGCTCGGCGAAACGCTCCACGGCGACTATAACACTTGGATGAACCCCGAAATGCTCGATTCCGTAACGAATTACGAATGTTACAAGGGACTGTTTTCGAGTTTCAACGATATGAATATGTTTGAAATCGCGCACTCCATTCAGCGTCAGTTCGGCAGTGAAAACTGGTGCCTTTACCGTGGCAAACATCTCTACACGTTCGTTGACAACCACGACGTAACCCGTGTTGCGACTATCCTTAAAACAAAAGAACACTTGCCGCTTATATACACTTTGGAATTTATGATGCCCGGTATACCGTCCGTATATTACGGGAGCGAGTTCGGCATCGAGGGTGACAAGCGCGGCGGCGGCGATGACGCGCTCCGACCCGAATTTGACCTTGAAAAAATGAAGAGCGAGGGTCATCGCGACCTTACGGAACATATAAGCAAGCTCGCCGAAATTCAAAAAACACACCCCGCGGCGTCACAGGGCGATTACAAGCAAATTCAGCTTACGAACCGTCAATACGCGTTTTCTCGCTCCGCTGAGGGCGAAACGCTGATAACCGTTATCAACGCGGACGGCGCGCCGTTCACATTCAATCTCAACTGCGGCGGAGAAGCGGAAAACCTGCTTACAGGCGAAAAACAGCAGCTTGGCGGTCTTACAATGCCCGCATTTTCAAGCGCAGTATTCAAGATTTAATTATGAAAAAATCTACTCTGGTTCTTTTCTCTATCCCGTCAAACCTGCTTATCATTGCCGCCGGAGTGCTGATAAGCGTCCTTTCAGGCGTAATAAGCTATATAATTATTTTTGGCTGTATTTTGCTCGCGGAAATAATTGAACAGCTTCTTAAACTCAAATTCGGACTAAGCGGCGGAAAATATATGCTAATCGGTGTTTTACCCGCGCTTGCATTAAGTCTTCTGGCGCTTGCGGCGGCATATATTTTCAAGTTTGATTGGCTTTCAAACGCACTGTCGGCAGTTTCGTTCACAGTTGTGTTCGGCGCGATATTCGGCGTATTTGCTTTGATTGAGTGGATAAGCCAAAAATCCAAAAACAGGCGGTGAAAAAATGGCTAAAAATCCCGTTGAAGTGTGGCTCTGGCTGTTGCTTGTAATGCAGCCGTTCAACAGAAAAACCAACTATATACTTTCACAGTGCGGTGGGGACGCAGCGGAAGCTTGTCGGAACATACGTGACGGAAAGTATGATTTCCTGAGCGACGCGGAAAAGAAAAACGCGGAAAGCGTTCATATGAAAGACGTCCGCGAGCTTGCCGACACCTGCGCCGCGAAAAATGTCCGCATAATCACCCTTGATGATGAAGAATACCCCGCACTTCTGCGCGGTATTGAAAATCCGCCGATTGTGCTGTTTTGCGCAGGTAGTCTTGCGGGACTTGACCGCACAATAACGCTTTCCGCTGTCGGCGCGCGGAACGTGTCGGATTACGGAATAAACGTTACGCACAGGATAATCGAACCGCTTTCAAGGCTTGGAATAGCGATAATCAGCGGTATGGCGGTCGGAACGGACGCGGAAGTTCACAAAGCTTGTTTAGACGGACACGGCAGAACGATAGGAGTTTTGGGCTGTGGTATTCTTGTGAACTACCCCGCTGAAAACGCCCAACTGAAACACGATATTATTGCGAACGGCGGCGCGATTATAAGCGAGCTTCTGCCGTACAGCAGGTCGTTTGCGAACTATTTCAACATACGAAACCGCATTATTTCTGGACTGTCAATGGGTACGCTCGTTATTGAGGCGGGCGAAAAGAGCGGCGCACTGCTCACCGCAAACCACGCCGCCGAACAGGAACGCGAAGTGTTCTGCGTTCCGCCGCACGATTTGTTTTCGTCACGGTTTAACGGAGTTGTTCCGCTTTTGCGGGGCGAGGCAATTCCCGTTTACAACTTCACCGATATTGTAAACGCGTATTCGCAGTATTTTTCAAACGAGAACTATGTCGGTGATTATACGGCGGAAGTCGAGAAAACACAGCACGAACTTAAAGAACCACGAAAACCGCGTGAAAAGTCGAAACAGTCCGAGGGAATGTCTGAAAAGCGCAAAACGCAGCTTTCGGAAGAACTTCTTTCCTCTCTCGAACCGCAGGAGGCGGCGGTTTTGAGACTGTTGGAGAAATCGCCCGCGAAAATTGACGAGCTTATCGAAAAAAGCGAAACGGATTACAATTCGCTTGTGGAAATATTCACCAATCTTGAAATCGCGGGATATGTCGAGCGAGGACAGGACGGTACATATTCAATAGTATAAGGGTAACACCGCTTTGAACATTGTATGTTTAAAGCGGTTTTTGATTTGAGTGCAGAAAAAAACACTAAAATATCACACAGTTTCCATTGACAAATTGCCGATATTATTATATAATTGTAATGGATGTTAGCAAATAAAAAATGATAAAACATTACAATCGAGCAAGTAAAATACATTTTTGCTCACAAAAAGTGAATAATACTCTATAAATATATAAATTAACGCAAAATGAAAGGGATAATTAAATGAACGATACTGTTGAAAACTGGCATTTGAATTTTGTCACTGAAGAATACGGAGAGGACGGTATTTTAAAGAAATTCGGGATAAAATACCCCGACAACTTCAACTTTGCATACGATATTATCGACAAATTCGCCGAAATGGAGCCTGACCGCCGCGCGCTGTTGTGGGTAGATTTGCACGACAACGAAAAAACGCTGACATACGGCGATATGAAACGTATGTCAAACAAGGCGGCGAATATGTTTCTTGCCGCAGGAATAAAAAAAGGCGACCACGTTATGCTGGTAATGAAACGCCACTATCAATTCTGGTATACGCTGTACGGTCTGATGAAAATCGGCGCGGTTGCAATTCCTGCGTCTTATCTGCTTACTCCGCACGATTACACATACCGTTTTGACGCTGCGGACGTTAAAGCAATTGTGGCAACTCACGACGGCGATGTTTGTCAATATATCGAAGAGGGCGAAAAAGCGTCAGCGGACAAGCTTTCGGTTAAATATGTTGTGAACGGTTCACGCGACGGCTGGACAACATTTGATGAAGAGATAGAAAAGTATTCCGACAAACTCGACAGAATTGAGGGAAGCGCGCGTGATATTTTCCTGATGTACTTCACATCGGGAACAACGGGCAATCCCAAAATGGCAATACACGATCACACTATTACCCTGGCGCAGATTCAGAATGCGAAACACTGGCACAAGGTAGACCCGAACGGTATTCATCTCACGGTTTCAGATACCGGCTGGGCAAAAGCCGCCTGGGGCAAGCTGTTCGGACAGCCCGCAATGGGTACAACGATTTTCGTATACGATTTCGACAAATTTATTCCTGCGAATATGCTGAGAATAATTGAGAAATACAAAATCACAACATTCTGCGCGCCGCCAACGATGTATCGCTTTTTCCTTAACGAGGGTGTTGACAAGTATGACTTGTCGAGCCTGAAATACTGCAACATCGCAGGCGAGGCTCTGCAGCCTGAAGTATTCAACAAGTGGTACGAGGCAACGGGTCTGAAACTTATGGAAGGTTTCGGGCAGACCGAGTCCACCTGCATTGTCGGCAACCTTATCGGAATGGAGCCGAAACCCGGTTCAATGGGCAAACCGATGCCGATTTACACGGTTGACCTTGTTGACAAGAACGGCAATTCCGTAAAACCCGGAGAAGTCGGAGAAATCGTTATCAAGGGCGAATATTGCAACACACCCGGTCTTTTCCGCGGTTACTATCGCAACAAGGAGCTTACTGACGCGGCTTGGCACGACGGTTGGTATCATACGGGCGATACCGCGACGCGGGACGAGGACGGTTATTACTGGTATGTGGGACGTAATGATGACGTTATCAAGTCGAGCGGTTATCGCATAGGGCCGTTTGAAGTAGAAAGCGTACTTTCTGCGCACCCCGCAGTTCTTGAATGTGCCGTTACGGGCGCGCCGCACCCCATTCGCGGTGAAGTCGTTAAGGCGAGCATAGTTCTCACCGACGAATACAAAGACAAGGCGGGCGACGACCTCGTCAAGGAAATTCAGGACTTTGTAAAGCACAACACCGCGCCGTATAAGTACCCGCGTATTGTTGAGTTTGTCGAAGAATTGCCGAAAACAACAAGCGGAAAAGTCCGCCGTAGCGAAATTCGCCGTGAAACTCTTGAAAAAGCCAAAAACAATAACAAATAATTGAAAAAAATCTCCTTTTGAGTAATCAAAGGAGATTTTTTTCTCGAATATTTAATGATTATCATCTCTTTCCAGGTACATACATTCGGGGATACTGAGGTGTGTGAATGGGCGGAGCTTTGCTTTGACATCGCCATTCATCTTTTCGTCGAGCAGGGCTATTTCGGTGGCTGTTGCGGCATAAGAAACACCACCATACACGAAATATGCAACAGGTTCAAGCAAGAGGCGATAATCGCCACTATTTTTGATTTTGTCTACCGTCCACGCGTTTGAACCTGTTAGATGTTCATTTGCGTTGATGTCGTCAACTACGTTTTTGA
>JALEQE010000142.1 GCA_022766825.1 Oscillospiraceae bacterium
GGGTTATCCAGCCTGTTTCCTCAGTGTAAACCTCATTCCAGGCGTGATAAATATCCGGAGAGGCATAACCCACGACAAGTCGTGTCGGTATTGATTGTGAACGCAGCATTGCACACATAAGCGAGGCATAATCAAAGCATATTCCTTTATGGCTGTTATATGTCCTGTCAGGATTTGGAACATAGCCTGTCTGAACTGTAGCGGCAAGTTCATAATCATACGAAACATTATCCGTTATCCAACAGAATACAGCCGCAATCTTATCAATCGTCGATGATAATCCCGCGCAAAGCTCCGCGGCTTTATAAACGCAGTCGGAACTGCTGCTGTAATCCGTGTACTTATTCGGATACAGGAAGGGCGACAGCGCATTTGCAATATCTGCGTTAAACTGCACAGATAATACATTGGCATATTTTGTTCCCGATATATTCTCGTATATCGTAACTGTATAGTCTGAACTGCCAAAAGAAAGAGGAAAATATTCGGTTGTCTGATTAACCGAAAGATCGTGGTCGCATTTCTGACCTCCGCTCTCTATTCTCAGCTTTACTTTACCGCTACTTCCCGTATATCGGGCTGATATGTAACCTTTTGACGCGTCCGAATAGTCAATAACTCCGTATTGCGAAACCGCACAGGATATTCCGGGTGACATCGGCATTGCGACATCGGGAACAACCACAACAGGAGCAGGCGGTTCCGAAACGACAGACGAAACAGGTTCTGAACTGACAACGTACGGCGGTTCAGATTCAGAAATACTATTCTTAGAAACACATGAAACAGGCTCAGACACTAATGATGATTTTTCGCTGTAAATACTCTGCGAAATGATTTCACTTTCGGAATTATCGGAACTGTCTGATACTTCTTCACTTTCACTGTCAGATTGCAATAAACTGTCGTATTTATCCGAACTTTGCGAAAAACTGCTACTTTCAGCGCTATTGGAACTCTCCTCGACAGGAATATGCGTTGATCTGTCATCCGACGAAATGAGCTGGCTTGATATTACAGAATCTGTTCCGGATTGACTGTTGTCGCAGCCTGAACATAAAATAACCGTCAGAACAGAAAAAAGCGCAATTATTCTTTTCGGTTTTTCCGGAAATTTTCCGGAAATTCTGATATTCATTTTTCTTTATCCTTTCCGGAAACATAGTTAAATTTACTTATCACGATTAAGTTTCAGCGTCCTAAGAAGTAAATAATTCTCGTTGACTGTGCTGAATATTTTCTGATCACAACCGCTAAGTATATCCGATATATATTTGGCTGTCTGACGGTAAAACTCTTCTTCATAATGTACGATATGCGCGCCGCCTAACGGGAATTTATCCGATGAGTAAAAATGCTTTGAGATATCAATCACATAGCATCCGGTTATACTTGCAAATCGTTCCTCACAAAGTGAGATAAATTTCTTTTTAATCTCAAACATTCCCTCGTCTTCAAGATTATCCAGACGATAATCCAGTGTTATATATTTATCCTTAGGTTCAGTTTTAATCAGGATAATTCTGTTTTCATTCCTGTTATGGATTTCCTTTGCGAAACGCGTTATCATTTCAAAGCAATATTTCATATCGCGTTTTTCAAACAAATAACAAGGTCTGCATTCATTCTTTATACGCTTATAAAATGCTGTACGCTTTATAAAATCGTCTATCTCAAACAAATTGCCTTTATAATCCACCATTGTGCAGATAAGGTCATAAAAATCGACCATTATCCATTGCGCATTACTGTTATTTAATATCTCAAATCCGTTTCTTGCAAATGAATCGCGCATAGTTCTCCTGCGCCAGAAACTTCCGCAAAAGTCATCCGCTCCCTCCGGAAATTCAATTTCAATCGGTGGTTCATAAGTAAGTATGGGCGCTTGCTTGAAAATGTACTTTCCGACAAATGCGTCTTTACAGCGATTTATGGATTCGCGCGAAACACAACTGCCCCAGATGTCTATTGTCATTCGGTTCAGCGAAGAGATATACCGTTTAAGCTGATGCTTTCCACGAAGCAAAAAAACAGTTTCAGCATTGCTTTCATTTACTGAAACACCGACTTCTGCCGACAAAAGCCGAACCATGGTTTTAATTATATTATAATGACCATTAAACGCCGGGGCAAAGAATTCGTATGACTTACTTAAATTTCCACGTTCAAGTGCCGCAATTATCTCGCCCGCGCGAATAACTTCTTCTGCGCCGACATCATTGACAAAAAAATCTCTAAGTGTTTCAAGGTCGCTGTTTCCGGATTTTTTTAAACATAATAAACGTTTTCGCTGCCGCGCGGCAAATTCCTTGCTGGTGTTAGCGATAATTTTATCTGCCGCTATGTTCATATCCAGAAGCCAGCTTTGATATGCACGGGCTGTCATATTGTCGTAGAATTTCAACACCCTGTCAAACCATAATTCCTCATCAGGTACGGCAAAATAACTTCTTCCCTTTTGCGAAACAGCTTCAAGCGCCGCATTATAAGCGTCAAGATAATATTCCCTCTCGAATTTCAAAGGTGTTGAAATCTCTGTAAAATAATATTTAGACAAATCTATCACAACAGGATTTACTATACTTATGAATAAATCCTCCATTTCGCGCATTAACCTGTTCTGACGTTCGGGGACAGCGGAATTGCGAAGTTCCGAACCTATGAATTTTTTGCCGCTTATACTGCATCTGAACAATATCACCCTGTCGTGCGGCATTGCCTCTTTGATTTTCTGCGCAAAACGTTTGATAAGCGGTTTCCAAATACTTTCTCCGAAAGGGGGTCGAACTCGCACAATTTCAAAAGAATGTTTATCGAAAAAATCCGAATTTCTGAAACGCTTTATATTTGTGAAATAGCACGGCTCTTCTGTTTTTACGCTGTCAATTCTATGACACGAAACGTTTGCCGCTGTATAAAAGTCAATAGCAATATAATCGGGAGATGTTTCCTTTATATATCCCGGAATATCTTTCCCTATCTCTAATTCAAGAACTTTGTCACAGTTTTCGGGCGGCTCAAAGCTCTTTTCCGAACCCAGAGAAATCTGCGACAAATACATAGCGGTTTTATCAACGCGAAAACCTCTTCCCGCAGTGAAAATATCATTAAGTATTGCCGAACTGGACAACATCACAGTAGGCCTGTAAGTAAAGTGGTTAATAAGAGCACCTAATGTATCTTTTGTACGCAAAAATGACGCGCTGCTTTCTTTGCTGTGTGGCGGAAACGAAACCGCAACAGCAACACCCTGTTCGGTATTTTCGCTTAAACAAGGAATGTACGATATTTCAGACTTCACGTTTCCGTTTTCACGGGACAACTCTACACGAAGAACCGCGCTGTCACGATTTTCGCGCATTTCTTTCATCGAAGTGAGAAAATTCCCCAAAGAATAAGCGCACGGAACACGCCTGCCGTTTTCGGTTTTTATGTATGAAAACTTCTGAACAACATGCGGGTGTGAACCGACAATTAAATCCGCGCCTGATTCCGCCATAAATTGCGCCGCTTCTCTCTGTGATTTCGCAATTCTCGGAGAATTCATTACTCCCCAATGCTGATATGCAATTATATATTCAGTGCCTAATGCTTTCGCACGGTTTACAAGCTCAACGAAATAATCTTTGTCATACTTTCCGATTATGTTTGTTACAGCAAGCATATCGCCGCCGAAATCCTGTTCAAGGCCGTTTGAAATCATACAACAAGCAATTATGCCTATTTTAATTCCATTCACCTTTACCACAACAGGATTGTCGCCAAGCGTTCCGAAATTTTCCATACCTTGCCGCTTTATTTCTTCGACTGTCGCTTCAAGACCGATTTTTCCCGTATCGCAGTTATGATTGTTTGCGGTTACAAGTCCGTTAAATCCTGCGTTCGCACACGCGGAAATAAAGGTTGAAGGCGAATTACAGTTCGGAGAACCTTTTTTCAACCTCAGCTGTTCATATTCGTACGGTTTTGAATCACAGCATGATGTTTCAAGGACGCCAATTACATAATCAGCTTTTTCAAAGACAGGTTTTATTTTTGAAAATGCTTCGTTGAAATCATATGAATACTTTTCTGCTACTCTTTGATGAGCAACCGCACACATAATATCGCCCGTAAGCATAATAACAGCTTTTTCCTTGCCGCTGTTCAATGAACGTTCAACAACTATTTTTGAACGAAAAGTCTGACCATCGTTTGCAGTTATAAGAACATACCCTATTCCCGCGGCTTTTGCCGTTACAACGCCCGAAAAGCTGACCGATACAATATCGGGATTTTCCGAAACATATTTAACCGATGGTGTTTTCCCGTTATATTCACATATAAGCTGTTCCGTTTCGCCTGTTTTCAGACAAATTGTACTCTGAGCTTTCAATTTTACGCTTATCGGTACAAACGGTTTTTTCTCCGTAAAATTTCCCCTTACTTCAACGTTGTTTTCGTTTCTGAATGCACAAACGCGAACAAGGTATTCCTTTCCGTTTTCAAAACCGAGGATTATCTTTTTGCACCCCTGAGCATAACGTGATTTTATGCACTTTTCCGGATCATCGGCAGAAAAGAACTGCAATTTATAACCGTCCGCTCCTTCAACCTTATCCCACACAGACAAAGCGGCTCCGTCTTTTCCATTAACGGTGAAATTATCAGGCGCTTTTAGTCTTTGCGACATAACGAACACTCCTTACTTACTTTGTCTACCTGCTTTTATCTCTTCAAGCTTTTCATAATTCCTGTAAACCGCATAATACGCGCTGCAAAAATGCTGAACATCATCAATTCTTGTCCTGAAATTGTCGTGCCTTATGAAAAAAGAACCCAAAAAGCTATCGGGTTTTGAAAAATACATCACATATTCGGGATACCCATATCCATTCAGCATATAATCGGCTCTGTGAAAAATAGTATCAACCAATGACTGTTCAGCAAAATTATCAATAGCGGAACACTTATGATTCTGCGATTTTATACGTTCAACCAACTCAAACGAAACACACAAAAATTCAAGGTATGTATGGAAAGTTGTCGGTTGTTTGTAGATTTTTTCAAGATTAGACTGCACATTCCTAATACCGAAATCAAGGTATTTTTCATGCGGCACATATTTTGTAAGCTCATTTATAGAATATGCCACCCAATGATCGGCATACTGCTCATAATGCTTTAAGATAAAACGGTCAGCGGCTTTTTTTGCCACGTCAAGGAATTTTTCGGACTTTGTCAAACCATACAGTCGGCTTAACGCAAATACCGTTTCGCCGTCATAATAAACCGTTCTGAATTTGTCACGCGGTGCAAGAGTGGGATATTTCAGAACGTGAAAAAAACTGCCGTCACGTTCGTCAAAGAGCTCCAAAATACCATTTCCAAGTTCGGTAACAGTTTTTTTGTATTTATCCGTGCCAACAATATCCATATACTCCGTCAATACAATAATTGCCACAGCATTACCGCCGATTTTGACTTCATTTTTCGTTTTCTCAAAAAGATACAGAACATTTTCCCGACCGTCTTTGTTGGGATATTTGTATACCATATTCCGTATCAAATAACCAATAGCGTTTTCAGCCTGCTCCAAAACAAACGTATTTTTTGTAATCCTGTACGAACAAAGCAAGCTCCAGATCGACGAAGCGTGCCGCATTATATTGTAACCCGGAATTATTTTTGGTACAGTCGGATAAAATCCGTAGTCGAACTTTCCGTCCAGACCTACTTGCATAGAAAGATAGTCTGCCGCGGATGTTACAACATCAAATGCGGTTATCTTGTCAAATCTTATTTTACGTCTGCCACAGTTTTTTCCTTCCGAATAGAGCTCGAAAACCTTATTGTTTTCATCGCAAAACGCGCTTTTACAAACAAATGTAATCACGTCTTCGGGAAATTGAGTAAGCGTTTTCATATCATTGGAAACAAAATAATTATTTAACGCAGTTATGTCTATTTTTCCCGCTTTGTAATCAATCAAATTGCTTGTGTTAAGTTCGGACTCAATTAAGGCTCTGTTAAATTCATCATCAAACGATATACCCTTGCGGAAGAAATTACGATAAATTTTTGTAAACGAGCTAAGCACATCGGAAAATGGCTTTTTTTCTCCTTTAAAGGCAATATCGACCTTAACCCATTGGGGTTCAAAATTCTCTGCTTTTATAAATTCAAGCGCGTTTGACTTTGCTTTATCCCACGCCGAATTTACGTTTTTTTCGGAGGCTCTGAAAACATACGCCTGTTCATTTATATCACTTACCGAAATAAAAACCGCCGAACACCCAAAATCATCGCAAAATTCATTAAAAAAAGGTTCACCAAACTTGCCAAAAAGCTTTCCTTTCAGCAATTCGGTTTTTTTCTCGAATACATCACACAAAGCATTCATAGCAAGTCCTCCTGATTAAGGCAATACCGCACAGAGATTGTGCGCATATTGCGCCGTCAGATTAATAGTGCGTTCGCCTTTTGTGCGGCGCGTCCTGCGCCGCTTGGGCGAACGACTTCCGACTTCGTGTCGGCGGCAGATTGTACAAATTGAACGCAGGCGGGCTGGTCTGTCGGTCAGCCTCTCTGGCACTGCGTGCCACCTCCCCCAGCAGGGGGAGACACGCCCGTCAAGCGAAATTTGTCAAAGATGACGGAAAATATGCAAGCAAGATGCGTACAAAGCCGTAAGGCGTTCTTTGTGCGGTGTTGCCTTAAATATTATTCCGCGCCCCTGAAATACAATCCTCTTGTAATCTTTCCGTCGGGTTTGTTTCCGTTTTGATGAATTTTCAGAATTTCGGAAACATTTCTTTCCGTTGTAAATTTCAAAACAATAAAATCAAATTTTCGTAACAGCTCGGCCTTATCACTCAATACTAGCGTATCGGGATTTAAAAGCTCAACACAATTTCCGCCGCACAACACCGGAATATCATTTCCCAACCTGTCTTTAAGCGAACCGCCACAGTCTTTGCCGCCATTAAGCGCATTCTTCCGACCGCACGGTTTTCCGTCAGCAATCGGACAACGGCGGGTTAGCATAAGTGGAAGTCTTCCGAAAGCCACTATTCCCTTTGGTATCGGCGAATTAATTTCGGCAAGCTCCGCCGCCGTGCTTTCAAATGAAAGCGTAATATCCGAAAAACCGAAATCAGCACATTCCTTTGCGGAAAGCGAATTCAGGATATTCATACGATAACCGCCAAGAACACTGAAGCCGCATTCTTTAAGCAACTCGGCGTGTCCCAAAGTGTGCGCCAACCCTTTATCATATCCTGCGTTCCTTAATATTCGCAGTTTTTCGGCGCACTTTTCTTCGCAGTCAGTTAAAACGAGCGGAGGTATAACAACTATTTTATCTTTATCAGGGGTATTCTCATCAAGCAAACCAATAGGCGCATAAATTAACGAAAAATCTAGTTTTAATGCCTGTTCGAGCTGTTCTTTTGTCGAAACTTCCGCACGGTATTGAACGTGATCTTGCGTTTTCGGTACATCTTTTACGGGCAAAGCATAATCACGAACCGTATATACGGGCGATTTACCGTAACACATATCGCAGAGTTTACGTCTTAAATCGTTTAATGCCGCCGCAGAAACGTACAGGCCTTTGTCAACATCAGCAGAAACGCTTTGCGCATAGAACGGTGTACCACCCAATTTACACATTCTTTCGCAGACCGATTTTTCATCGATTGGTTTTCCGACAGCAATTTCGGGTAATATATCGCTGTTTAAAACGTGTTCGTTTTCGTTGCCGCATTTAACCTTACATACAATATTCTTATCACGTTTTATTTCCACGGAAATATCAAGCGGTATTCTCTGAAATTCGTTTTTGTAAAGCTCTTTGATACCCTTTAATGCGGTTGAAGAATTTTCAACGTCCTCTTTACCGCGGATTCCGTTCATATCACGCATAGAACCGTCAAAATAACTTTCGGTAAGACCGCCGCGCGAAAAAATACCGCTTAACCGCTCGAAATCATAGGGCTTATTATCCAATGAACAACGGCAAGCGTTCACCGCGCATGCGACATATTCGGGACGTTTCATTCTTCCCTCAATTTTGTATGACGCAATCTGTGAAAGTTTGGGATCTCTTAAATGCTTTATTATTGATTGGTCTTTCAATGAAATTACGTTGTGACGATCGCCGCAAGAAAAATCCAAACGACACGGTTGCGCACAAAGCCCGCGATTTCCGCTTCTGCCTCCGAACAAACTGCTCATATAGCATTGCCCGCTGACGCAGACACACAACGCTCCATGAACAAATATTTCAAGTTCCGCGTTAGTGTTATCAGAAATGTGCTTTATCTCACATTCCGAAAGCTCACGACCAATAACAACACGGCAAAATCCAAGCTTTTCCGCCGCTTTTACTCCACAAACGCTGTTCAAAGTCATTTGCGTTGATGCGTGGCGAGGTAAATCGGGACAAATCGCCTTTGCAAGAGCCGCCGCTCCCAAATCCTGTATGATAAGTCCGTCAACTCCGCACTTTGCCGTTGTTTTTATACATTCGGCAAACTCTCCCAATTCTCTGTCGTAAACCAGAGTGTTCAGTGCGACATAGATTTTTACGCCACGTTTGTGACATTCTTCCGTCGCTGTTTTCAATTCTTCATCGGAGAAATTTTCGGCATTTTTTCTCGCTGAAAATCTCTTCATTCCGACGTACACGGCATCAGTACCCGCGTTAAGTGCAGCAAAAAGGCTTTCAAAACTACCGCACGGTGCTAAAATCTCATTCATAACGATAGCTGACCGTCTTCGAGCATTTCTTTAAGTTGCTTATTAAGAGAAGTATTGGTTTTCTTCAACGACTTGTTTTCCTTGTCCAGTTCCGCATTTTTAAGCATAAATTCGTCCGCGCGTTTTTTCTGCTCTTCGATTTGTTTTTTCAAATCCTCACTGCCGTTTTCAGTTTGTTTAAGTGCGCTGTTCTCGCTTTCAATCTGCGAAAACTTAACTTTCAATTCATCAAGCTCCGCTTTCTTTTCTGACAGCTCTTTGCTTATCTTATCATTATCCGACATACTTGATTTAAGCTCCGAACACTCTTTTTCAAGAGCCTTTCTTGACTTGTCCAACTCATCATAAGCTGTGGTCAGTTCGTCAATCTCTTTTTGCTTTTTGTCAAGTGCTGTTTTCTTTTCCGAAAGCTCTTTGCTTATCTTATCATTATCCGACTTTCTCGATTTAAGCTCAGAACACTCTTTTTCAAGCGCTTTTCTGGACTTGTCCAGTTCATCATAAGCCGTAGTCAACTCATCAATATCCTTGTTCAGCTGAACATTTTTTGAATTTGCCGCAGACAGTTCTTCTTTCAGCTTTTTCTCGTTTTGAGAATTGCCTGCTTGTTTTTTCAATTCTTCTATTGTGTTCTCAAGTTCATTGACCTTTTTATCGAGAATATCATTTTTCGACTTCAGATCATCACGTTCATTCATAACTGACTTGGCATTGCTTTCGCTCTTTGACAACTCTGCTATCTTGTTATTCTGTTCGGATATTGCTTTATTCAGCTTATCGTTTTCTTCTTTAAGTGTATTACATTCATCGGAAGCGGTTTTCTCTCCCTTTGAATGCGTCTGAACATCTTTAGATAATTGCTTTACTTGTTCTGAGTATTCGGAAACTGTCTTATTTAGCTGTTCGTTTGCCAGCTTCAATCTATCGCGGTCTTTTTCGGCACTATCGGCGCGTTTTTGCTCACGTCTGAAAGCCTCCTCGAAATTCTCTGCTTTTTCAAGCTTTTCCAAGAGGCGTTTATTTTCTTCGCCAACAGATACAGTTTTCTTTTGCTCGCCCGAAAGCTCTGCTATTCGTTTTTCTTTTTCGGAAAGGAGTTTTTTAACATCGTCCAACTCCTTTTTACTTTCCTTCGCCTCCGCGGAAAGCTGGTCATTCTTTTTGGAAAGATCACCCGAAACTTTCTTTGCATCATCAGCTTCCTTTTTCAAAGCTACACATTCCGCTGCTTTTGCGTTAGCTTGCTTTAACGTCTCAGCAAGCTGTTCATTTTTCCCTTCAAGTTCCGAAAAACGTTTTGAAAGCTTCGCATAATCACTCTGCGCGGTCTTAAGGCGGTTGTTTTCATCTTTCAGCTTCTTATTTTCTTCAAGCGCTTCTTTTGAAGCACCCTCGGTTTTCTTCATCTGATCCAGAGCCGCAACAAGCTGCGCACACTTTGTTCTGAGTTCATTTAACTCGTTGTAACAATCAAGCGCTGCCAGTACTGCCGCGTCTTCTTTTCCCATATTGTGATCAGTGCCGCAATATCCGGAAATTCTCGCATCAACGTCGGAAGCAGCAGCAATCAACTGCTTTGAATTGTCCGTTCTCAATCTATAATTTTTGCCGCTAATAACTACAGTAACTTTCTCGTTCAGCATCCGAGCGCATCCTTTCAATAATGTATTTACGCAGACATATATCTACATATTATATTATACAACAATGTTGTTTTTTTTTCAAGTGCTTTGTAAAAAATATACAATTAAATTACAAAAAAGGACAGCCGTTATATCAACTGTCCTTGATTATTATTCACTAGCGGAAGTTTCGTGCATATCCATAACACTCATATAAGCGGGTCTAATAATTTTGCTTGCTGTATTAAGCTCCTCAAGACGGTGAGCGCTCCATCCCACAATTCTGGCAATAGCAAATATAGCCGTATATAATTCTATGGGAATGCCAAGCATATCGTAAACAAAACCGCTGTAAAAATCCACGTTTGGCGAAACGCCTTTCATTATCTTACGTTTTTGCGCAATCAGTTTAGGTGCGGCGTCCTCAACATATTTGTAGAGCAAAAGATCATCTTCGCGATTTTTTGCGGCGGCAAGCTTTTCAACATAGCCCTTAAAAATACGCTCACGAGGGTCGGAAAGCGAATAAACCGCGTGACCCATTCCGTAAATAAGTCCTTTGTGGTCGAAGGTTTCGCCCGCAAGTATCTTTCCAAGGTAATTGCTCACTTCATAATAGTCTTTTGTATCACTGACATTCTCCCGGATATCCTGCATCATTTCCATGACCTTGATATTTGCGCCGCCGTGTTTCGGTCCTTTAAGCGACGACATAGCCGCAGCAATCGTCGAATAGGTATCCGCTCCCGATGATGTTACAACACGCGTTGTAAACGTGGAGTTATTACCGCCGCCGTGTTCCATATGCAACATTAACGCAACATCAAGCACTTTCGCCTCAAGTTCCGTATATTTTTTGTCGGGACGAAGCATAAGCAATAAGTTTTCAGCTGTCGATAGCGTCGGATCGGGGCGATGGATATACATACTTTCGTTATTTTCATAATGATTGTACGCATGATAAGCATACGCAGCCAGCATAGGAAATCTTGCAATAAGCGATATACACTGAAACAGGCTGTCCGAAAACTTCCCGGACAACGTTGTGTTGTCATAAGAAGCAAGCGTGAGTATGCTCCTTGTCATAGAGTTCATTATATCCTTGCTCGGTGCTTTCATAATAACATCACGGGTAAAATTAGTCGGCAGGCAACGGCACTCTCCCAAAATGCGCTTAAATTCTTCCGTTTCATCCGCATTCGGCATTTCTCCGAATATCAGAAGATAGGCTGTTCTCTCAAAACCAAAACCGTGTTCACCGCACATAGACACAAGTTCTTTTGTATTGTATCCCCTGTACCACAATTCTCCGTCACACGGAGTTTCAACTCCATTAACATTTTTAAACGACACCATTTTTGATATCGTTGTAAGTCCTGTAAGTACGCCTTTTCCGTTCACATCACGAAGCCCTCGGTTTACACCGTATTTTTCGTATAAATCATTTGAAATAGCGTCATTTTTTCTGCAAATCTTTTCTTTCTTTTTTGCGTATTCCATAACGTTGTCCATACTTTACCTCCGATTTTTACACTGTAAAACCAAGCGTTTCGTTATTACTATATTATTTATTATATCAAAAAATCAATTCAAAATCAAGCTAAAAATAAAAATTTCATAAATCTATCATACTTTCTGCTTGACAATATTTCAAAATGTGGTATAATTAAAGTGGTATACTAAAAAGTTAAGACAGCACCGCATAATTATTGTCGTTCGATTGCACAGTCAGATTTATAGTGCGTTCGCCTTTTTGTGCGGCACGTCCTGTGCCGCTTTGGCGAACACCTTCCGACTTCGTGTCGGCGGCAGATTGTACAAATTGAGCGCAGGCGGGCTGACGCAGCGTTTTCCGCCGAAGGCGGATAATGCGGTCAAGCGAAATTTTGTGCACGCATTATGCGCTTCGCGCAAAACGCT
>JALEQE010000143.1 GCA_022766825.1 Oscillospiraceae bacterium
AGGTTATCAAGCTTGCTATCTGTGCTTTCAACAACTCCAAATATCTGAAGAACTTTATTCACTCCACTTACCGCACTTGAAACACCACTAACAACACTTGCCGTAGTACCAATTTTTGATAAAGATTCTTCGTGGGCTGAAATAAAATCAGCAATAGAATCTATTGTTTCCCCTGCGTCCTTATTCATATCATCATTATAAACGTATGAATATGAGCAAGTGCAAATGCCGTTTGTTCCCCAAACGTTCTTCACCTTGTCCGCGGTTACTGTCAAAGTGCCGTTCAGTTCGCAGTCCTCGGAATTGAAATCGGCGTAAGGAGCGGAGAAAGTGAACGTTATGTCATAACAGTTGTCATTTTTAGTTACGCTTTCAATCACCGCGCCCTCAAAGCCACCGCCAAGGGTGATGTCGTCCTTGGTAATGTCGCCCATATCTCCGTAAAGCGTGTAAAGCAGAGCATCCGCCTTATATTTCTCGCCGTCCTTGGATATGTAATCGACAACGAAATTAACCTCGGCTTTGGTCGCGCCAATAATAAGGTTTACGTCTTCGCCCGTTGAAAATGCCGAACCCGCGATAATAAAGGTCTTGCCGCCAAAGAAATCAAGCGCCGCGTCAACGTCGGCAGCGTCCGTGGTAATGTTAAGAACCGCGTAATTATCCCCAACTTCTTTAACGCCAACGGTCATTCCGTCCGCTGAAATAGCCGATTCAAGAGCCGTTTTATCGCCAGTAAAGGTTATGTTGCCCAACTCGACTCTGAATTCAAACATTCCGTTTTCGAGTTTATAGCTTTCGGAAACAACAGACGCCCCGACAGGTTTAACAGTCGTAAGCGCCTCCAATGCCTCGCCACAGTTTGTGGCTTCTGTTTTCAGAGTAACTTTGCCGTGTGACGTAAGGTCGTTGACCTTTCCCTCGGTAGTAAGAGTTACATCGTAACCGTTACCCGCTACACCTGTAATGACAAGGTCTTTGAATGCGCCGTCAAGCGTGAACATATCCGCTGTGAGACTATCCGCGCAGGCGGTATTTTCAAGTTTCAGCTTGATTGCGGGATTTTTATCGTATGTGTTGAATGTTCCATCGATTTCCGCGCTGTAATTCACGATTTCTTCAGTACTGCCCTCGACCCAATACGCTTCTCCGTATTTGCCGTTTTCCATTGCCGACTTATGTACGCCCAAAAGCAACATTGTGTAATCGGTTGCGGAATCAAAGGTGATTGTGAGCTTTGTCGCCGAATCTCTGCCGACATTGAATGAAGTAATTTCATCATCAATGTATTCGTCACTCTCTTGCGAATTTTCATCTTTTTCTGCGTTATCGGTTTCTTTACGATACGCCGCGTTAATCTTTATCGCATCGGTAGAAACATCTTTAACGAACACTTCGTCCTCGCTTGAAAGCGTTACGTTATAGTGATTGTCCGACTTAGACACATCAACTTTCAAAAGCTCGTAATCGTTTTCTGTTCCGTCCCAATTGAGTTTTGATTTTTTGTCGCAGCCTGTAAGCAGCATAGGAATTACCATAACCACTGCAAGCATAAAAGCGACAAATTGCAGTTTGCCGCTGTAACTTTTCCCCATTTGATGAACACCTCCGAAAAATACGATTTGGTTGCGTTTGTTGTAGCATAAAAATGCATTTTTGTCAACAATTTAATTGCAATTTTGTCAACATTTGACAAAAACCTGCGAATAAAATATCGAAAAAGTAAATTCTCAAAGTAAATTCCACAGTGGAAGTTACTATAACACCCCCTGTAATTTTTTCAAATACCCCTTGCAAAATCCGCAAAAGTATGTTATAATAAAATAGTGCGAATATCGCAATATAAAAATGAAAGAGGTGTTCAGTTTGAAGCACGTTGTAACAATCAATAAGGCAAACCTGAAAGCTTCCGCGGAAAACGGCGGCTGCGGCAAGTGCACAAGCTCCTGCCAGTCCGCTTGCAAAACTTCCTGCACGGTAGCAAATCAGAAGTGCGAGAGCGTAAAGTAATCTACTTTACAAAACAACTTTGGGCGGGTGTTCTCGCCCTATTATTTTGAGATTATTCTGAGAAAGAATATATTATTGAGGTTATTATGGTTCATAAATTCAAACAGTTAGGATATAATATTGTGATTGACTCCGACAGCAACGCTGTTCACGTTTTTGACGACTGCGCTTTCGATATGCTTGATTTCGTTTCTGCGCCTATGAGCGAAGAAATGCCCGCGGAACTTCCCGAAAAGCTCCCGCAATACACCGCCGAAAACGTTCGCGAAACCTACGGCGAGCTTTATTCGCTGTACAGCGACGGTCAGCTGTTCGCTCAGGACGATTACGAAAAATATTCCGAAACAATGGTGAAAAGCCCCGTTAAATCAATGTGTCTGAACGTGGCACACGACTGCAATCTGCGTTGCGAATACTGTTTCGCGCAAACGGGTGATTTTGGCGGCGAACGCTGCATTATGCCGCCCGAAATCGGCAGAAAAGCTATTGATTTCCTTATCGAAAAATCCGCGAACCGCGAAAATATCGAGCTTGACTTCTTTGGCGGCGAGCCGCTTATGGCTTGGGATACCGTTGTGGAAACGGTAAAATACGCGCGTTCAATCGAGAAACAGCACGGAAAACATTTCCGCTTTACGATAACCACAAACGGCGTTTTGCTTGACGATGAGAAAATCGACTTTATCAACCGTGAAATGGTGAACGTTGTGCTGTCGCTTGACGGCCGCCGCGAAACCACCGACCGTATTCGCCGCACACTCAATGGCAAGAGCGCGTATGACGTTATCGTGCCAAAATTCCAAAAACTCGTTCAGCAGCGCGGCGATAAAGATTATTATGTCCGCGCGACATTCACGAAATATAATCTCGATTTCACAAACGATGTTTTACATATGCGCGACGACCTCGGTTTTGAACAGCTCTCCGCGGAACCTGTCGTTACCGACGAAAAAGAACCGTTCGCAATCACCGAAACGGATTTGCCGACAATTTTCAGCGAATACGACAAGCTTTGCGAAATTATGGCGAACCGTACGCAAAACAAGTTCAACTTCTTCCACTTTATGGTAGACCTCGACCAAGGTCCGTGCGCTATCAAGCGTCTGCGCGGCTGCGGCTGCGGAAACGATTATGTTGCCGTTGACCCGAACGGAAATATTTTCCCGTGCCACCAGTTTGTAGGCATAGACAAGTGGAAAATGGGCAACTTACTTGACGGAACATTCAACGATGATATAAAATCATATTTCGCGAAAACACACCTTTATTCAAAACAGGGCTGCCGCGACTGCTGGGCGAAATTCTACTGCTCCGGCGGCTGCAACGCAAACTCCTACATTTACGAGGGCGACTGCCGCAAACCCCACAAAATCTCTTGCGAACTGCAAAGAAAACGCCTTGAATGTGCGCTCGCGCTGGCAGTTGACAAAGCGGTCAAGGCTCAGAACGGGTAATTCAATCACACATTGATAATCAAGTTATCGTTCGAGTTTAATTGTATCTTCAAAATAACTTCACAAATCAAACACAATACAGAGTTATAATCAAATCGTAAAAAGGAACAAGAAAGGATTGACAGTTGTTATGAACGATATGAATAATATGAATAACGGGAATTATACAAACGGACAAAATCAACAGATTCCGCAATATCCTATGTCACAGCAGGTACAGCCCGTACCTCCGGCACAAAAACCGCCCAAAAAACACAAATCACACACGACAGCGAAAGTTGCGGCAATACTGGCGGGGGTTATCATAGTAGGCGGCGGCGCGGGATTTGGCGGCGCGTATTTCGCAAACAGAACGCGCGTTCCCACAGCAGCCGAAACATCTGCCCCCACTGCCACAACAAGCGAGAACGATACAACTAGCAAGGACGGTACGCCCACGCTTGACGAGCTTCAGAAAGACGTGGCTGTTCCTCAGCAAAACCTTACAAGCAACGTTGAATACAAAACGGACGGAAGCTATATGTACACACGTGACCTTGTAAACGCTGTGCGTGACAGCATAGTCTATATTGAAACTTATATCGATTATCGCGGACAAAATACACAATATGCGGCAGGCAGCGGTATTATCATCTCAAAAGACGGATATATCGTAACCAACAACCACGTTGTTGAAAAATGTACTGCATTTACTGTTAAAGTAAACACGACAGACATCAGCACGGGAATAAGCGATTCAAAGACGTATGACGCGACACTTGTCGGTACGGACTCCGACACCGACCTCGCGGTCTTGAAAATAGACGCCGACAATCTTTCTCCCGCAAAACTCGGTGATTCCGACGAACTCCATCTCGGCGACGACGTTATCGCAATCGGCAACCCGCTCGGCTATGAAACCTCGGTTTCAAAAGGCATTATTTCGGGTCTTCACCGTCAGGTATCGGACAGCCAACGCGGACTTACATCTATACAAACAGATGCGGCAATTAACAGCGGTAATTCGGGCGGTGCATTGTTCAATTCCTATGGCGAGGTTGTGGGCGTTGTAAACGAAAAGCGCGTTGACAGTTACGCGGAAAATATGGGTTTTGCAATCACAATAAACGAAGCAAAAGATGTTATTGACGACCTTATTGATAAAGGCTATGTTTCCGGACGCGCAATGCTCGGCATAACTTATGTCAAGTTAAACGAAACGGCGGCGGCTTATCGTGGAATGACCCCGGGTTGGTATGTAACGGAAGTCAGCTCCGATATGGCAGTAGCAAAGAGCGGTTTGCTTGTCGGAGATACAATAACCAAAATTGACGGTAAATCGGTTTTTGACAGCGATATTCAGAATATCTTTACCGAAAAGAAACCCGGCGATACCGTAACGGTAACAGTTGTCCGTTCCAATTCGTTTGGCGTGGACAAGGACGTTGACATTAAGGTTGAATTATCCGAATATAAGGGTAATTGATTTGCTTATTCATTTTCCTTCAATAATTTATTGTTCAGGACTGCGCTTTTTGGCGCAGTCTTTTTATATGTCGATTATTCGCGAAACAGACAAATATTTTTGTGGAAATTAGACTATTGACAAAATGGAATAAAAATAGTATTATATTGTTAAGAGGGAATATACTTTCCCTGTCCGGTATAAACATAATATGTTATTAAAGGGTGATTGGTAATGAAAGAAAAGAACGTGAAAAAACACTCAGCAATAAAAAAACTGATACCTGCTGTGGGTATGTTGGCGATGTCAGCTGTAATGCTTTCATCGGCTACATATGCCTGGTTTACAATGAATAAAGAAGTTCAGCTCACGGGCCTTAATATGACTGCTACTACCGGTGACGGTATGGAAATTTCGCTCGGTGCAATAGATGCAGTTAATAATATTACATTTAGCGGTGCTACTTTTAATGGAAACCATCCTTACGATAATGAAAATGAAAAAGGCTGGAAAAGTGCTGTCGTTGTTGGCAACTATTACAGCGATGTTGGCAAATTAAAACCGGCTTCATCGACTGACGGAGTAAAATTCTTTGATGCTACTGATGCTTCTGACGGCGGTCGCCAAGCAAGTACGTTTAATGAAATAACATTGGACGAAAACACTACTATGGCTGAATTAAAAACTAAAAGCAGTTACACTCAAAATGATGCTGCAACATTAGGAACAGAAAACGTACGGGATGGTTATTATGTAGACATCCCTGTTCATCTCAGAACATCTAAAGTTAAGACTGGAAGCGAAGTAACAAGTGATATTTATTATAAAATGATAATAAATAACAATAATGTGACCGGCAAAGAACTTTACAAAGCTGTTCGTGTTGCATTTATACCTATAACAACCGGTACAGGCTCTTCAACCAACATATTTACTTCAGATGATGATTTGACAAATTATTATACAGCAGGTACAACATATGGAAAAGCTGTAAGTAGCGAAACCGAAAAGTCAGAGGTTACAATACTAAAAAATAATTTCGTGGGAAATGGAACAACTTTCCTCGATGGTGTTGGCGCTGACTCAGGGCTAAAGATTCCACTAGCAGAAAATCCGGGTGAATACGGACACCTTGACTTTACCGTTCGCGTATGGCTTGAAGGCGAGAGCAAAGCCTGCTACAATGATAATGCAGGACAAAGTTGGAATATTAGTTTTGCATTCTCGCTTAATTCGTTCAATGCTTAATTTACATAATTTAAATGCAAAAATCCCACAATTTCTCTGTGGGATTTTTTTGCGTTTTGTAACAAAAAGGAAAACATATACTTGCGATTTTTTTGTGAGATTTGTTGACATTTCGCCGATTTTGAAGTATAATAAAATAGAGTATCTATGCTTATCTTTTTTTACAAGAAACGAGGTGAGAAGAGTGAAATCCGATCAAACTTTCAACGGAAATCCCACAACCGTTGACGGTCTGCGCGCAATTGAAATGAGATACCGCTCGGTTTTTTCAACCGGCACGAAAGAGGCGGCTTTCTGTCAGAGCAGTATACGGCTCAATTCACCGGATATGGGGGTACTTCTCCCCGACAGATTTATGCCCGTTCTGGAAAGCGACGACCGATGCGTTCCGATATTTAAGCTCGCTCTTCTGCAAACCGTAAAGGCGGCGGAAAAATTCACCGAACGCGAACTTGATTTCAACTGGATCTCGGTTTTTATGCCGCTCAGACTTCTTGCCAAAAACAACTGCCTTAATATCCTGACGGAATTTACGGATATAATCGGAGTAAAGCCGAACAAAATCTGCTTTGAGATCTCTCCCCTGCTTTTAAACGATGACGGGGACTGCCGCGAAACTATGAAAAAATTGCGCAAAGCAGGTTATCACACAATGATAACGAATGTCGGCGGCAATGCCTTTCCCCTGCTGAGTCTTGCGGAATTTGAACCGGAATATGTTATGATGGACGAACAAATCACGCAATTACTCGGACAGGACGAGCGTTCCGAAACCTGTGCGCAGTCGGTGATTTCATTTATCAACAATCTGGACGCTGAACCGATAGCGACTGGCGTTCCGTCCGCCGAAATAGCCGACAGGTTATACGAGCTGGAATGCTCTTACTATACGGGAGCGGCACATTCGGGATATTATACCGGGAATTTTCAGCGCGAAAAATTTATGCGTACGAAAAACCAACAATAAAAACACCTCAGAAACGGAGATGCGGTTTTGAAAACTGATGAAATAAACGAAGAAGAAAAGGAAAACGGCGGAAGTCCGTCACGGGAAACCGATTCGGAAGAAAAAAGCCCACGCAATCAATTCGCCGATATTCTTACGCTCAGAAGAACGGCGGGTGAAGTAAAGCGGCATAAGCTTATTGTAAGAATCGTGAGCGTAGTCATAATTATTATTATCGCCATAATCGCGATAGGGTATGCGATATCGTATTTTTACGACAAATTCGGAAGTTTTACCGTCAAAGTCAACAAATATGATATGATAAATCAAGGACTTACACTTTCCGAAACCCCGGACTATGATAAATCAATCGCAACCTTAAACGCCGATGTCCTTTACGATATGACAAATATCAGCGGTGAGGATCTGCCCGCAAACCTTGACAATATCAACGGCGCGCACAACGGCGACAATTATATCGCTTATACTTTTTATCTGATAAACTCCGGAAACGATACAGTAGCGTATGAAGGCGAAATGACAATGGACAACATCACGCTCGGAGTTGACGAGGCAATAAGAATTGCCGTTTATATAAACGGCGAAAGAACCGTTTACGGCAAGACCAAATCCGACGGCACAGGCAAGGAAAGCGACTGCGACAAGGAATTTGAGTTGTCAACGGCGGTTATGACAACTAAAAACGATAATTTCAAACCGGGTGCGAAAGACAAATTCACAATTGTTGTATGGCTTGAAGGCAACGATCCGGACTGTCTTGACAACATAATCGGCGGTACAATGAAATTGGGTATGAACTTTAAAATCATCGAAAATACATAAAGGAGAACACAATGAAGAAAGCGCTAAAAATTATTGTATCGGTTATCGCCTGGATCATACTTATTTTTGCACTTATTTTAACAATACTTGTCTTTTCGGCGGACAAAAACAACGGGATTTCATGTTTGTTCGGGTATATTCCTCTTACTGTTGAATCCGACTCAATGAGTCCGACATTTTCCAAGGACGATTTGATTCTGGACAAAGAAATAGACGATGTTCACAATCTGCAGGAAGGCGATGTTATCACGTTCCGAACGCTTATCGACGGTCAGAGAGTAAACAATACGCACAGAATTATCGCGGTGAACAAAATAAACGGAAACATAAGCTTTACCACAAAGGGCGACAACAACGATGTTAAAGACAGCCTGGAAGTTTATCCCGCCGATATAATCGGAAAATGGAACGGAACAAAAATAAACGGGTTTGGCAAGGTAATGAACTTTTTGAAAACCAGAACGGGATTTTGCATCTGCGTTATAGTGCCGATGGGGTTGTTTTTCCTGTTTGAGCTTTATAAACTCATTGTGGTTATTGTGGAAATAAAACGTCCCGCCGCGGCAGAGCTGGACGAAGAAGCAATAAAGAGAAAAGCGATTGAAGAATATCTTGCCGAACAACAGCAAAAAACGGAAAGCAACAGCGAAAACAAAAGTGACGAAAAAGACGAAAATAACGGTGAATGAACTATTCGCCTGTAAATCTGGAGTATAAAAATGAGCGGTTTTCTGAAATGGTTTTTTGTTTTCATATCCGAAATACTCAAAGGCTTTTCGATGATTTTCACGGGACTTTGGAACGGACTGAAACAAATATTCAACTTTGGCAACTACGGAAAAATACTAAAGGATTATTCATCTGAATTTGGGGTATTGGGTTGGATACTCGCCATTCTGTCGATAATTCTGGTAATAGCCGTTTTTGCGCTTATCGTATTTCTCATCATAATGGGAATACGGAAATACATAAGATTCAGACATTCGATTGTAAGCGATGAAGATGTAATAGAAGAATTGGGTACGTTACAGCGGCAGGTAATTAAACTCACACGGGAAAAAGACGAAATAATGGCGATGAAAGTTGCACAGATTGGTGTTCCGCAAAGCGCCGCCTCTTTCGCCGCAATGTCGAACGGCTTAACCCTTGCACAGTCTGCCACCGAGAACGGAGAAGCCGCCGCAGGAGCGGAAGGCGAACTTGTTGCGTCCGACGACGGAGTTGTTCACACCAACGATATAAGATTTTCAAAGCTTATTGAGGTGGACAAGTTCTACAAAACATACACCCCGCCCGAATATGATAACGAAATCACGCTTTCGGGAATATGCGAGACTTACAGAAACTTTGCCTGCTCCCGTATGCATCTGTATTATGACATAAAAACCATTCGGCTGTTTATCGCGGGTATGGCATCGACAAAGCTGATTATTCTGCAAGGTATTTCCGGTACAGGTAAAACGTCGCTACCGTATTCGTTCGGTAAGTTTTTGCAGAAAGACACGACGATAGCGTCTGTTCAGCCGTCGTGGAGAGATCGTACAGAGCTGTTCGGATACTTCAACGAATTTACCAAAAACTTCAACGAAACGGAAGTATTAAAGAGAATTTACTCCTCATCATACAACGATGATGTGAACTTTATACTGCTTGATGAAATGAACATCGCGAGAGTTGAGTATTATTTTGCCGAAATGCTGTCAATCCTCGAAATGCCGAACGCCGACGAGTGGAAGCTCGACCTTGTTCCGAACGTATGGAGTACCGACCCCGCAAACCTTGACGGCGGTATGCTGAAAATACCGCAGAATATATGGTATATAGGCACGGCGAACAACGACGACTCGACATTCGCGATTTCCGATAAGGTTTACGACCGTGCACAGCCGATAAACCTTGACGCGAAAGGCGTTGCGTTTGACGCGCCCGATACTCCTCCGATGAATCTCAGTTTCAGCCACCTGAACAGTTTGTTCAACGAGGCATTCCAAAACTTTCCGATAAGCCAGGACACGCTGAAAAAAATTCAGCAGCTTGACTTGTGGGTAATCGAAAAGCTGAGAGTTGCATTCGGTAACCGTATTCTGAAACAAATGAACCTGTTTGTTCCCGTGTATGTTGCTTGCGGCGGAGAGGAGCTTGACGGTGTGGACTATGTTCTCGCTACAAAGATATTCAGAAAGTTTGAGTCACTCAACCTTGCAATGCTCCGCGAGGAACTGAAAGAACTCTGCGCGTATCTGCAAAAACTGTTCGGAAAGAACTCGATGAAAGAATCGATAGCATATCTCGAAAGACTGCAAAAGCTGTTCTGATAACGATATAAATCACAACAAGAGGAGGTGAAAGCAATGAGCGAATATTACGGCGAATGGTATGATAAATTCAAAGGACTTATGGAACAATTCGGAAGTGATGACCTGTATGGCGATTTTCGCTCATTGCTTTCCCACAGCCGAAGCACAATAGCGCTCAACCGAAAGGTAATGGAGAAAACCATTGATGTCAATTGGGTTGAAGCAATTGAAACGGGTCTTGTACACATAGATAACGTTATAAGAAATCCGCGCAAAACAATTGTGAACGTGGAGGAAGTTGTTCCGATTGCGCTGTCAAAAAAAATCACGGTGGATTCGATAAAGCACCTGGCACAGCATACGGATCTTATCCAGAGCATTGATCCCAAAACCGGCAAGATAACCCCGTCAAAAGTACTTAACGTACATAAGGAAGAAAGTCTGCTGACTTACGAAAACAAGTTTGTCAATACATTGATAGACAGACTTTTTATTTTCGTAAACACAAGATACGAAAAGCTGAAAACTGCGTCCGCAAACGAAGAAGTTTTCGCAATGGAATACAACACGGCTCTTGATCAGGACAGCGGAAGCAAAATGAAAATGAGCCTTAAAATCGAAACGGTGGATTCCCTCGAAAAAAAAGACGAAAACGGCTCTACCCTTTGGGAAAGAGTGGATAAAATACGGCAGATAATTGAAAGCTACAAGGCGTCGCCGTTCTGTCAGCAGATGGGAACGAACTATATCCGCCCTCCCGTTATGAGAACAAACGCGATTATGAAAAACGTTGATCTGAAGGCGTGTCTTGTTCTGTGGCAGTTTATAGAGGGTTACGATAAAGTCGGATATGAAATCAACGTTTCCGATTCGGCGCAGAAACCCGAACAGGAATATACGGAAAATCTTTACAACATAACGGCATTGAATTACCTGCTTTTCAGGTCGTTTACACAAGGCAGTGACAAGCAGGCGGAAATACTTAAAACGAAAAAGAGTAAAGCGGCGGCGCCAAGAATTCTGCGCAAAACGGACAGAACGGATACGGATGACTATGATCTGGCTGTCGGTAAAACTGAAAAAGACAGTATAACAGACTATTCTCTTGCTCAGGAACTTCCTGCAGATTCGGAAGAGCTGCTTGCCGAAATTGATAAAATAATCGCAATAGAAACCAACTATTATGAAGCGGAAGAGCACAGGCGTATCGAAGCCGAAGAAAGAGAACGAAAACGTCAGGAAGAAGAGAAACGCAGACTCGAAGAAGAAAGGCGGCTTGAAGAGGAACGCCGCATAGCGCGTGAAAAAGCTGAACGCGAAGAACAGGAGCGTCTTGAAAGAGAACGCAAAGAGGCGGAACGCCTTGAACAGGAACGTCTCGAAAAAGAACGTATTGAACGCGAAAAGCAGGAACAAATCGAAAAGGAACGTCTGGAACGCGAAAAACAAGAGAGAGAAGAACGCGAACGTATAGAACGTGAACGCGCAGAACAGGAAGAAAAGGAAAGGCAGAAGGAAGAGCGCAAAGAGCTCAGCCGAATGATAGGTCAAGAGGAAGATATTCCCGAAACCGAAACTGCCATTGTCAAAGCGGAAGAAGAACAAGCCGCCCGTAAACGCGAAGAACACGAAAAAATCAGAGCGCAGAAGCTCAAGGAAATGCGCGAAATTCTTGAAAAGCGCGATTTTGACGAAATTTACGCCGAATATTCACGAAAACCGATTTATGTTATCAGGCGAACAATCCGCAGACTTATTTCCGTAATAAAAGACGACGGAAAAATAATCAGAGAAGGCGACAGCGACAACCCAATGCTTATCGAGCGTATAGCCGCCGAAGCCGCCGCGAAAAAACAAGCGGAGCGGGATAAGAAAGAAATGGCTCAAATGCTGGTTCTTTACGAAAAGTATGCGCCTAATCCTTTGCAAAAGCTGAAAAAACGGCTGAAACGGATTTTCGGCAAGAAGCAAAAGAAAATATACACAATGCCCGCCCAGATGCCGCCCAAACGTTCACCGAAAGAGCAAAGAGCCTACGACAAGCAGATCCGCGCTCTTTTCCGTAAATATCACGTAAGCTTTATCACGAAAATTATCAGAAAAATAAAGAAAGATGATTGAAATGACAAAGGGAAAAAGCAAAGCGAAAAGCGTGGCAAAGAAAGCGGTTATCGGAGTTCTTACGGCTGTTCTTGCGGCTTTGACGGCGTTGGTTGTTTATATAATGGTCTGCAATTCACAGGGAAAAGCGGCAAGCCTTTTCGGAACAAGCGTTTTGAAAGTCGTTTCGGGAAGTATGGAGCCGTCAATTCACGAGGGCGATTACATAATTGTCAGAAAAACGGACATTTCAAAGCTCCGTGAGGACGATATAATTTGCTTTTACTCCAATGACAGCGCGATTTACGGGTTGCCAAACACCCACAGAATTGTGAAAGTGCTTGATAACGGAAACTTTGTCACAAAGGGCGACGCAAATCAAAGCGAAGACTCTGTTACCGTTTCCGCAGACAGAATTATCGGAAAATATACGGGTAAAGCGGCATTTATAAAGTGGATCAATTCCTTTGCGTCGTTAAAAAAGCTGATTTTACTCGGAATTATTGTAACGGTAACAGTGGCGGCGGTTTATGAAGTAAGAACGATTACGAAAACCCTCGCCGAAAACAAAGTGGAAAAGGAACAGAAAAAGGAAGAAGAAAAACAGCGGCTTATCCGACAAGCAATCGACCGCGAAAAGCAAAAGCTTTATGAAGAAGGTTACAAACCGGAAAAACAGGAAACAGAAGAAAACAAGGAGAGTGAGGCAAAATGAATCAAGAAAAAATAATGAAAGCAAAAATGATCACGGCAATTATTATTGCCGCCGCCTCACTGATTGCCGCATTTATATTTGCCGGTCTTTATTCCGACCAAAAAAAACAAAACCGTCTTGACCACATTGATCAATACGAAAAAAATCTCGCTCAGGCGGCAGATGAAATTGACAATTATCTTGAAAAGCAGACGGATTATGATCTCCATTACAATATGGTGCTTTCGGATCTCGGAGCGGCGCGGTCAATGATTTTTCTTATATCCGATTACACGGAAGAACAGAAAACAATTAACGAAATTCACTATTGCTTTGTGAAATATCCCGAACAGATGAAAGACAGACTGAAAGAATCATCGGAAGCGTTTCGGGATATTGCCGGACATCTTGACAAGGGATACGATGAAGTGAGCGAAATTATAAATTCCATTGACAAATTGGGAAACTGACTTCGATAAAAAGGAGAACAGATTATGTTTGAGAAAAGGAAATACAAAAAGGAAATCAAAAAGTGCCGTGATACCATTGAGGAAATCGAGAGAAAACGTTCGCGTTCGCAGTCGGCGCTTGTGCAGGCAATTCTGTTGCAGGAAGAGCCGAAAGAGGCGGATGTTGAATGGTTCAACAAATACACGGGCGAAATTACCTCCTGCCGTAATCATATGACAGATACACAAAAAAAGCTGGACGCTTATATGGCGTCAAAGCAAGAAAAAAAGCAGAAGAAAAAACAGAAAAAAGAAAAGAAAAAGAACAAAAAGCTTTAATCCCGATTTACGCGAAAGGAGGCGGCAGCCGTGGAAAAAGAAAAACAAAAAACGAGCAGACAAAAACTAGTGATATGTCTGATTTGCGCGGCGGCAACTCTTATCCTTCTGATTTTTTCGTTTGTATCGTTCGGGTGGTTTACCAATAACAGATCCGTTGACGGCAATATGAATACTCTCGCGACTACGAACGGGAAATTTGATCTTGCGGCGGTCGGGACCGCCGGAAAATACGATTCCTACATTGCCGCGCCGAACGGCGATAACGCAAGCGTTGAGAATATCACCGAAAATCTGATCACCACCTCTGACGGAAAACCTGAAATCAAATGGGTTATGAGTGATCAGAGCAACGTCGGAAACGATAGTACCAACGAGGGAATACAGCCGGGCAGCCACGGAAAACTGACGTTTTATGTCATATCGAGACAGAATACTGATCTGAATCTTATTTTTTCTCTCGACACAGTCTTATACAGTTCAAAAGCCCGACCGATCAGCGACACAAACGACAACACAAGCTATATCATTCCCGACACAGAAACGGAAGCTAAGCTTGTAAAAGGACACATTATGTTCTTTGAAAAATATGACGAGACAAGCGGAACTTATTCCGACAGAATTACCGACACATTCACTTTTACGCAAAATGGCGCAGAGGCAGACAAAGCTTATCAGGTTGATATCTACTATATATGGCCTGAAGTTATAGACCAACTGATTTTGCCGCCGGACGACAATTTGCTGACACATAATAATACGAAACTCAACAGAATAATTGCCCCTGGTGATTCGATAATCGATGTGGATTCTCAGGCATACTGGTTTGCCGAAAACATCGAAAATCTTCAGGAAAAAATCGAAAATGTGTCCAAAGGCTCTGACAATGCTAATTTCAGCAGGGATTACTATGACCTGCTTAATGCAAAATGGAACGACGCCGATCAGAAAATCGGGACAAAAGTGGGATATGTGGAATTAAAGCTTACGGCGGACGATAATCCGACGGGAGCTTAAAACGAGGTTTCTGCAATGAGCAAGAAAATCAAGAAATTCAACAAGAAACGATTTACTGCTGCAGCAATTTCGATTACCGCGCTTATTACTTTGTCAATAACGGCTTATGCGTGGTTTACATATCAGCGGAGAATCGAAACGATAACGAAAATCGCCGCACCGACAAGCCTCGCCATAGGCGCGGGAGCAAAAGAAGATTCCTCAAATATCGATATGGGCGGAATTGACGTTACGGACACGGCGCAAAAAAAGGATTTCGTTTTTTGCGTATATTCCGATACGGATGTCGGGGAATATAAAATTCAGCTGGCGCATACGACAAACATTGATTTTACTTATACGATTTATAAATCGACCGAAAGCGAAACCGCTCCGGCGAACGGTGATTTCGTTGTTTATGTTGACGAAACTGACAACAACCACTATTATCAGAAAGGCGACGCTGTGGCGGGAAAATTTCTTAACACCGATGACAGCAAAATCGCAAACAGCAGTCTGCACGATAAATCCTACGGCGAATACAATTCTGTTCAGAAAAACGCAGAACCGCTGTATTGGCAGAACACAGACCCGATTCAGCCGACAGTCGGAGCAAACGATACGTCATTCGTGGATTATTATATCCTTGAAGTAAGCTGGAACAGCGCGACAATACAAAACGACAAGGAAACAGATATTGTTTATCTTACCGCGGGAATGGTTTAAACCGCAAAGTTAATTGAAAGGGGTGGTGATTATGAAAGCCCGAAACAAATTCATAGGGAAACAATGGGTGATAAGCATAGTCACCGCCGCAGTTATGCTCGCGGGATTTACTGCTTATGCCGCATACACAAGCCTTAACAGCGTTAAACGCGTTGTTTCGACGCAAGGCGGAAAAGGCACTGCGTTTTCTTCAAACTATCTGAATCTGACTACAAAGGAAACTGACGTTTTTTCTATGAAAAACATTTCGTTTCCCGAAAGTGCCGAAACCGTTTCCTTTGAGATAAACGTATGCAACTATGTCCACAACACTCCTTCGGAAGTCAACGAAAACGATATTGATTACACGCTTATATTGTCGCTCCTGAACACCGACGGCTCAGCGAATACGGAAAACTTTAACGGACTCACGGTCGCTGACAAGACAACGAACTATAGCTTCTCGAACGGAGTATGCGAAATCGAAAATCAAACGCTTGCCGGAAAAACCAAAAGCGTAAACACATACACGATAACCGTTCCGAAAGAGTTCATAAATAAGCTCAATATTAAAGCGGCGTCAGAACCGACAAGCAATTCGTATCAGTACACGGACAACAACAAACTCGGAAGAGTGTTTACTTTTTCCGTATTCAATGCCGCCTCAACCACCTGGACAGGCAGTTTTACGGAAACGACAACAGAAGATTTCGACGGATTTAATTACATCATCAAAGGACAAGGAAAAGGGAAAGTAACCCTTGAATGGGACTCGGATAATCTTGAAATAAGCAAGATATTTCTCGAAAGCAACAGCATAACCCCCACGCAAACGGGAACCAAAAAAACATTTACGCTGAACGTCGATTCGGACAGCAAAAATCGGTATGATATTCAATTTTATAA
>JALEQE010000147.1 GCA_022766825.1 Oscillospiraceae bacterium
TTCATTGGTGAGTATGTTTTCTACGCTGCGTTTGCACCATTCCAACTTCCCCGTGGGAGAGGGTATTAAGCGGGAGTGGAGTTCTTTGATTATTCCTAAGATACTATTTCTATCTTGGTATAAATCGAAAATAAGCTTTACCGTCTGAGCCTGGTGCTCGTTTATAACGAGTTCACCATGCTTGTTCTTCTCATAGCCATAGCAAGGGCGGAAACATATGATTTGTAGGGATTTTTGCTATAAGCAGTGACCTGCTTTGTTACAAAATGAACAAGGCTCTAACCTTTTGTTAAAATGGTTGCATAAAGCAGGAATGAACCCCAAGACGCTGCAGTATCTTATGGGCCACTCCGACATAAGCGTCACGATGAATACGTATACGCATCTTGGCATGGACGACGCCAGAGATGAAATGATAAGGCTTGAAGAACTGGAGCAGGCGAGAAAGGAAATCGAAAAGACAAAAGAAACTGCTCCAATGCAAAAGGATATGTTTAAGGCAATCTGAAATAAAAACATGCAGACACCTCAGCTTTAATAGTTGGGGTGTCTGTTTTTTTATTTGTTGACTGCTTTTTATATTTTTCGGCTTTTGCTTGCAAATTTACAATAAATATACTATAATATTATATAGTGTTAGCGGCACCGCAGCTTATCTTTGCGGTGATTGCGATGCATTGACAGTTGTTTCAAGCAACAATGTTGAAGGTAAAAACTGTATTATCTTGTTTAAAATATACGGTAGTCCGTACCCCCTAAATTGACTACTACTTGACTACTTTTGAAATCTACACTTTGCCTCATTTTGCCCTGTTTTGCCTGTACCGACACATTCTCACGGATAATGTGTACAACAGTTTTATCACCCGTATATACCGCAAAACAGGGCAAATCACGGCATATCAGGATAGGAGATTACTATGATAAAAGTATTATTCGTCTGCCACGGCAACATCTGCCGAAGTCCAATGGCGGAATATATTATGCGGGATATGCTGAAAAAACGGGGGATTACGGATATTGAAACTGCCTCCGCCGCCACTTCAACAGAGGAACTAGGCAACCACGTTCATCCGGGGACGGTTCGCGTTTTGAACCGTCTCGGAATAGACTGCTCGGATAAACGTGCGCGACAAATCGCAAAAAGCGACTGCGACAAATTCGACTTGCTTATCGGTATGGACAGCGAAAATCTGCGGAATATGAGACGCTTTTGGATCAATTCCGACAGCAAAATCCACTTGCTCGGTGAATACATCGAAAACGGCGGTCACGAAATATCCGACCCGTGGTACACGGGAGATTTTGAGCAAACCTACCGTGACATAAAAGCGGGGTGCGAGGGACTTATAAATACAATTATAAACAGGTAATTTTCAGAATAAAAACGGACAATGATCTGTAACTCATTGTCCGTTTTTTAATCTGTTCCGATTTTGATTGAAATCAATCAATCTCAACCGCGATTTTCTCATTTACACGAACTGCGCCTGCACGCATAACAGTTCTGATAGCTTTAGCAATTCTTCCTTGCTTACCGATAACTCTGCCCATGTCCTCGGAACCTACGTGCAGATGGTATACTACAACATTTTCCTCGTTAGGTTCGTCAACGGTAACCTCAACGGCTGTTTTGTCCTCAACAAGTGCGGACGCGATGGTGATAAGAAGATCTTTCATCATAATTTTTCCCTCCATAGGGGTTAAATGTGCCGTGGTAAATTATGCCTTGCTTTCGACGTATCTCTAAAATACCTATGCCAAATAACCTGATTTTAATTCACTTTAATAATCTTTTAACGGTATCTGTGGGCTGTGCGCCTTTTTTGATCCACTCGTCTGCCTTATCCTTATCGATATTGACAACAACAGGCTCCTTTGTGGGATCGTAATAGCCGATTTCTTCAATAAAGCGTCCGTCGCGAGGCGCACGGGAATCGGCAACAACTACACGATAGAACGGAGCTTTCTTTGCGCCCATTCTTCTAAGTCTGATTTTAACTGCCATTCTTTATTTTTTCTCCTTTCAACAAAATATATAAAAATCAAGCATTGCTTGTTTTTATCACATTCCGGGGAAACCGCCCATTCCGCCCATAGGGAATCGCGGCATTCGTTTTTTCTTGCCGCCCAGACCCATTTGCTTCATCATCTTCTGCATTTGGTCGAACTGCCTTAACAGCTGATTTACTTCCTCAACGGAAGTACCCGAACCCGCGGCTATTCTGCGCTTGCGTTTCGCGTCGATAATCGACGGCTTTTCGCGTTCGCGTTTGGTCATTGACGTGATAATAGCTTTTGTGTGCGGCAATTTCTTGTCGTCAATATCCTCGTCCTTGATTTTTCCCTTAACGCCGGGTATCATATTCAGCAAATTGCGGACGTTGCCCATTTTTTCTATCTGAACAAACTGCGCGTACAAGTCGTTTAAGTCAAACTTGTTTTCCTGCAATTTCTTAACGGTTTTTTCGGCTTCCTTTTCGTCAATGGTAGCCTTCGCTTTTTCAATAAGCGTAAGCACATCGCCCATACCGAGTATTCTGTCCGCCATACGGTCGGGATAGAACGGCTCTATATCTTCGGGCTTTTCGCCGATACCCGCGAATTTAATCGGTTTTCCCGTAACCGCAAGAACAGTAAGCGCCGCGCCGCCCCTTGTATCGCCGTCGAGCTTTGTCAGAATAACACCCGTAATGTCAAGCGCTTCGTTGAAACTCTGCGCAACGTTTACCGCGTCCTGACCCGTCATAGAATCGACAACGAGCAAGATTTCATTCGGCTGCGTTTGGGATTTAATATCTTTCAGCTCCTGCATAAGCGTTTCATCAATATGCAGACGGCCCGCCGTATCGAGAAGAACCGTATCAAAGCCTTGGTCTTTCGCGTATTTAATGCCGTGTTGAGCGATTTTTACGGGATTTCCCTGACCCTCGTCGAAAACGTGCGCGCCGACTTTTTCGCCGACAACGTGCAGCTGCTCAATCGCCGCAGGACGATAAACGTCGCACGCAACAAGGAGCGGTCTGCGTCCCTGACCTTCGAGCCATTTCGCAAGTTTCGCGCAATGCGTTGTTTTACCCGCGCCCTGCAAGCCGCACATCATAATAACACACGGCGGTTTTGACGGGAAATTCAGCTTTGCGGTGGTGTTGCCCATAAGAGCGATAAGCTCTTGGTGAACTATATCTATAACCTGCTGCGCGGGTGTAAGGCTTTCCATAACCTTCGCGCCGAGAGCCTTTTCGCTGACCTTATTTACAAAATCTTTCGCGACTTTGAAGTTTACGTCGGCGTCAAGGAGTGCCATACGCACTTCGCGCATTGCGTCCTTGATATCCTTTTCGTTAAGCTTTCCGTGACCTTTCAGCTTGCCGAAAACCTTATTCAGTTTTGATGAAAGTCCTTCAAAAGCCATTGTTATACCTCTATTATAAAATATTGACCGTTCAGCCGTTAAGTGCTCTGCGTATTTTTGTTACGGAAGTTTTCACGCGCTCGGCTCTTTGAAAATTTTCCGAATTGAGCGATACACCATCAAGTTCCGATGATATTTTATCGAGTTCCTGCGATATTTCACGATATCTTGCCGCGCTACCCAATTTACTTTCAAGTTCCGACAAACGTATTTTTCCCTTTTTTAGGAAATCGTTCACGGACTGTCTTGAAATTCCGCCCATTTCTTCGGCGATTTCTCCAAGAGACAAATCCGAATTATATCTCAAATCGAGAGCGGTTTGCTGACTTTTCGGCAAAAGCTCTCCGTAAATATCCAAAAGCAATACATAATTCTCGTTCATTGCGCACCCTTGCACTGTAATGTAAAATAACGTTACACCAACGGTTATTATTATAACAGATATTTTCGCTTTTGTCAATAGGAAAATAAAAATTTTTCACAAAGTTTACCGTAGGGTTGACAAATCATGAATTTATAGCTATAATAGAATAATTGCGGGAGGATATTATGGAAAAACAGAGAAATATATTTAAACGCGCGTTAATGCTTGCCGTTCCTATGATGATACAAAACGGCATAACAAACGCCGTTAGTCTTGTGGACAACATAATGGTCGGCAGTCTTGGTACTGAGGCTATGACTGCTGTTTCAATAGTCGGACAGCTGATTTTTGTATTTAATCTGGCGATTTTCGGCGGAATGTCGGGGCCGGGAATTTTCGGCGCGCAGTATTACGGGCAGAAAAACACAGAGGGATTTCGTTCAACGGTTAGAATAAAGCACATTATCGGTCTCGCGGCGCTTGCTCTCGGAATGTGCTTGTTCATTTTCGGCGGCGAACAGCTTATCGGGTTATATCTCCGCGGCGAAAGCGACGACATTGACCCCGTACTGACAATGGATTACGCGAAAAGCTACCTCGGGATAATGCTGTGGGGATTGCCGCCGTTTGTGATAACGCAGATTTATTCAAGCAGTCTTCGCGAAACGAGCGATTCGCTGAAACCCATGGTCGCGGGAGTTGCAAGCGTTGTCGTGGACGTTGTTTTCAACTGGCTGTTGATTTACGGAAACCTCGGTTTCCCGAAACTCGGCGTTCGGGGCGCGGCGATTGCAACGGTTATGGCTCGTTTTGTCGAAATGATAACAGTTATCGTATGGGCGTTTGCTGTGCGTAAGAAAAAGCACGAATTCCTTATCGGTCTGTACAAAACATTGCTTGTACCGAAAAATACCGCGAAAAAGATAATTATAAAAACTCTTCCTATTTTTATGAACGAGTTTATGTGGGCGGGTTCGATTGCCGCGCTTACGCAATGCTATTCAAAACGCGGATTGGATATTGTCGCCGGACTGAATATCTCAAACGCTCTGTGCAATTTGCTCAACGTTGTATTTGTCGCAATGGGAAATGCCGTGGGTATTCTGATAGGACAGACGCTCGGCGCGAAACAATATGACCGCGCGAAAAAGGAATCGTTTAAGCTGATGTGGTTTACGGGCGGAATATCGCTGTTGCTGACGGTTATTCTTGTATCGATTGCGGGAGTTTTCCCGAACATTTACGCGACAACGGACATTGTAAAATCATACGCGACAAATTTCATAATTCTGACGGCGGTTTTCTTCCCCGTACAGGGATTTCTGAACGCGATGTACTTCACGTTGAGGAGCGGCGGAAAGACGCTTATAACATTCTTGTTTGACAGCGTTTTTTCGTGGGTAGTTTCCGTTTCAACGGCGTTTTTGTTGTGTCAATTTTCTCCGTTGCCCGTTTTCACGATATTTGCGATAGTACAAGCTATGGACTTAATAAAGGTTTGTATCGGGTTTGTGCTTATACGAAAAGGCGTTTGGATTAGCAACATAGTCTAGTATTCTTATTTTGGAGAAAAGCAATGAAATTGAAAGAACGCGCAAAAAAGCTGAAAACCGATATTCCCGCCGTATTTTTGGCTGTAAAAGACAAAGATACTCCGATAATAGCGAAAATTGTCGCGGGATGTACGGTAGCCTACGCTCTTTCGCCCATTGATTTAATCCCCGATTTCATTCCCGTTTTGGGTTATTTGGATGACATTATTTTATTGCCCGCTTTAATTGCGTTATCAATAAAACTGATACCGAAAAATGCTATGGAAAAAAGCAGAAAACTCTCCGAGGGAATGTGGGAAAACGGAAAACCTAAAAAATGGTATTTTGCCGTGCCTATTGTAATAATCTGGCTTTTGATTATTTGGCTGATTTTAAAAGCTGTACTGTTTTAAAGGAGATTGCATATTTATTGTCGTTCAGCTGTTTCGTCAAGCGGAATTTGTTTAATATGACGGAAAACGAAAAGGAAACTTAATGTGTAAAAGCGAAAAAACCCGAGAGAAACGAAATCCTCTCGGGTATGTAAATCAAGCGTAAACCGCAAACAATGCGCCCATATTATATGTGTAATTCGTTGTCTTGTCCAATGAAATTAAGGCAGTTACTATAAACGAAATGAAGTATGCTTGTGTTAAGGCAACACCGCACAAAGAACGCCTTACGGCTTTGTGCGGTATTGCCTTAAATTGTAATTACCGCGTAACTTTTTCAATTGTTTCTTATTCATATAAATAACATACCATGTATCATTTGTAAGCATCAACGGAATAATATAGAAAATCACAACATCAAATTTACTTGATGTATATTCAAAAAAATTTGAGAAAACAAAGATATGAAGAAGCATCGTAACAACAATCAAAAGATTGATTGCTATAAAAACGATATTAACGCACCTTATAACTTTTGCATTATGCTCAAAATCGTTTGGAGTACTCTGAATGGGTTCGTTATTTTTTCTTCCTATTTTTCTGCGGATTATCTGCCACAAAATGTTTATGATAAGGAGCGGAGGTATAAATAAGACCGCTTTGATAAACTCTAAAGACGGTGGAGCGCTATAATGCTGCATGGAATATTCAATAGAAATATAAATCAGCATTGAAGCAATGATAAAAATGTTAAGCATTGTAAATATGGTATTAACGCGTTTCAATCAAGTCACCTTCAAAGTATAAAGATTTTGTTCGATTTTCCTAAAATTACCACCTAAAATTTTCGCCTATTTCAAAAATAATCAAGCGTAAACCGCGAATAATGCGCCCGTGTTGTATGCGTAATTCGTTGTCTTGTCCGAATTGTAGCTCATTGCCTTTGCGCTGCTTACAAGTGCGTTTACCTGGTCTGCCTTATCGGTGACTTTTTGCAGGAAACCGCCGTTTCCGAACGAATAATTAACGTCCTTCGCGGAAAGTTTCGCGATTGTATTATCGTCCGCTACCGACAATTTACCGTTTTCGTCAACGTTTATTCCCGCGCGCTGCAATGAATACTTATACGATTTCGCACTGCTGTTCAGCGAAACAGCTCTGTTTCTCACCGCGCTGTTATTGCTCTTTGAAGCCTCGTCAACGAAATTATTGTAAGTATTGACAAAGTCCTTTGCGGTTTTTGTGTAATCCGTGGGATTGAAAGTGTTTTCTTCCGTGCCAAGTCCGTGCGTGTAGGATTTAACCGCCGTTGCGAGTTCTTTCACCTTTGCAGTGAGTTCTTTCATTGTGCCCGAATTGTCGGTGTATTGGCTGTCGGTTTTTTCGGTTGTTTGTTTAACCGCGTTTGCGGAAAACGTTCCGTTGCCGCCCGTAAGCGAGTTTATCTGTCCCGCTTTCTGAATTACCTTATCGGAAAATCCGCTTGTTCCGAAAGCCGTTTTGATATCTGTTGCCTTAACATTCGACAAATCGCTTTTCAAAGTGAGCTTATTGTCCGAGCCAACCGTTATTCCCGCACGTTTCAGCGAGCTTGAATAAACCTTGCCCGTATTGACGATAAGAACGCCTTTTTGCAGAACGCTCTGATTATCGGAACTGCCAACCTTATCAATCATTGCGTTATAGCTGTCAACGAAATTCTGCGCCTGCTTTTTATATGTATCGGTATCGACCTCGCCGCCGTATTTCAAGTCATTCGCGAACGACTTGATACTTTCCGCCGCGTTGCCCGCCGCCGATGATGTTGTTTTTATCGACTGCGCCGTTGCGGTTGTATCGTCCGACTTATCCGACGTGCCGTAAATGCTCTTGTAAAGTTCGCTAAATTTCTCTTTGTAATTGCTGTCTTTATTTTTCAGGCTGTCGCTTTTCAGCAGCTCTTCAAGAGATTTAGTCGCGTTTGTGTTTTTTACGCCGTATTTGTTATACTTATTGCCCGTAAGGTACGAAGATTTAAGGCTGTCGAGCTGATTTCCGTACTTTGTCTGAGCCTGCGCCATATTAAGCTGTAATCTCGCGTTGTTTCCTACTGTCATAACAATCAACCCTTTCCGTATTTTTTAACAAATAGTAGTTTTTAATCCACACCGTATGTTTTACGGTATTCTTTCATTTTATCCACATATTCCGCACCCGGAATTATACCGTTTTCAAGAGCGTCAATAACATCGTTTATGTTCACTATCGAATAAACATTTATTCCAAACTCGTCGTGAACGTCTTGAACCGCGGATTTTGTTGTATTAAGTCCTTTTTCCGCGCGGTCCATTGTGATTACCATTCCCACAACGTCAATTTTCGCCGCGCTTGTGAGTTTCGGAAGAACCTCACGCAACGCTTTTCCGCTTGTCATAACGTCGTCGATTATAACGACCTTATCGCCGTCTTTGAGTTCCTGTCCGACGAACATTCCGCCCTCGCCGTGGTCTTTTACTTCCTTACGGTCAAAGCAGTAGCTGCAATCGTAACCGAATTTATTGTAAAGACCCGTACAAGCCGCCACGGAAAGCGGTATTCCTTTATACGCGGGGCCGAAGAGTATTTCGGGCTGTAAATTATGCTCGTGAATACACTCCGCGTAATATTCGCCGAGTTTCGCAAGCTGTTTGCCCGTTTTATAGTTTCCGCAATTGATGAAATACGGTGCTACTCTACCGCTTTTCAGCGTGAACTCTCCGAATTTCAACACTCCGCTGTTCGCCATAAATTTTATAAAGCTCTCTTTATATGTCATTGTCATATCCTCTTTTTCAATTTATTTGTATACAGTATATCACATTTTGGCACATTTTTCAAGAGTTTTTCCTATTTATTATTAAAATGTTTACGTTTTTGTTGATTTTAGAATTACCTTAATTACAAAGTAATTTTTGCAATTTCCATAATTACTTCTTTCTCATCTTATCGGCGGTGTAAACAACGTCCGCGTAAATTGCCGCGACTATCTGATACAATTCTTTCGGGATAGTTTCGCCCGCATTGAGCATAACAAGCAACGCGGCAACGCTGTCGTCACGATATATGGGAACACCCGCCTCGTCGGCAATGTTGACGATTCGCTGAGCAAGTTCTCCGAGACCCGACGCCACAACAACAGGCGCATAGTTCATATCGGGATTATATTTTAAGGCAACCGCCGCGTTTTGTCCGTAAAGACGTTTATTGTTGGCGGGTGCCATAGGGTGCTTTGGTCTTGACATAAATATCACTCCTAAAATTCAATCAAATAGCTTATTAAACTCGTTTATTCAAAGTAATGCGCTTATCGACAATTTTCGGGAATACTTCAACAAGGTTGTGTGGTTTTTTAAGCGGCGCTGTTTCGAAATTCTGCGCGCGATAACCGATATTGCGAATTATCTTGTTCACACGGTCTTTCATAGGCTCAACCTCTTTTTCAAAGCGCGGGGGATAAAGTAACGACAGGTTGACATCCTCGCCGAGAGCGTACATATCAAGTTCAAACCGCCCTATGCTCTCAACGTCAAAGGTCAGAAACAAGTGATAATTGCGTTGCGTACCCGGAGTGTTGTTAGGATTGTTTTCGTCATTATCCACCCAAAGCTCGCCGAAAGCGCGGGTATTCGCGACTTCAAGAGGAAGTATGTAGTGCGCAAGCGGCGTGAATACACCCGGTGCGTTTAACAGACTTTGCAGCAGATTTGACGCATTGAAACTGTCAAGCGATTTTAAGGCGGGATTGTTGATATTTTGCTCAATAAAGTCCGTGAGATTATCAAGCGTGGAACTTACGGGCGGACGTACTCCGTGCTGCGGCAATTCGTTCTTGACCGCCATTTTGTCAACAATTTCAACAAAAACACCGTATAAACGCTCACGAAGTGGTATATCGGGCATATCCCTCAACAAAGAGTTGAGATCGTCAATAAGCTCCTGCATTGTGTTCGGCTTTGAAAGGTCTTCGCGCATAAGCGCGATTTGCACCTGCGTTTCGGGGTCGTCTTTTGTTAAGAACAACCCTTCAATAAGTGTTTTCAACGCGTCCGTGCCGCCAAATTTCCCGCGATTGTAAGCGTTGAGTATACTCTCAATACTGTATCCCATTGATTTCAGCTGTTGAGTGTAGCCCGAACTCGACATCATATCGTGCAGAAACTTGTGCCAACCCGTTATCTCGTGCGGCTTTGCGTCATCGGAAATCGGGTTGCCGTCCACATCAAAAATCTGCTCGCTGAAAACCCGTTTTCCGTTTTTATCGAACAGTTTAACACGAAATCCTATCTGCTCGCCAATCTCATTCAACACGGGTTCTTGCGGAATTGATGAAAGCGGATAACCGTCACCGTCAACAAGCGGCTGCATAATCGGATTTCCGTTTTCGTCAAAAAGCGCGCGCGGCTGATAAGCCGCCACATTGCCGTCTTGGTCGTAGAGCGGCATTGCCGGAACAAACGGCAGAAAATTACCGTTTATATCAATAAGCGGCTGATTAAGAACAAAGTTTCCGTTCCGACTGAACAAATTCGCCGAGTAACCTACCTGTTCGCCGTTTTCATCATAAACGGCGAATTTCGGCGTGAATGCCATCGGATTTCCGTTCGCGTCAACAAGAGTTTGCATAATCTGATCGCCGTTTTCGTCATAGAGCGGTTTTGCAAAATATCCAACGCTGTTTCCGCTTTCGTCAAACACAGGCGTTCCAACACTATACGGTACAAAATCACCATTTTCGTCCATAAGCGGATGACCGGCAATAACGCTTCCGTATTCGTCATACATAGCCTGAGGAAGAAAACCTGCGCGCCTGCCCTCAAAATCAAAAACCGGCTGTTCGGGAGTAAAAGGAATAAATTTGCCATTTTCATCGATCAGGCGGTTGATGTTCGGATCCTGATATCCGATAAGTTTTCCTTCGGAATCAAAAACAGCAATCGGATCGGTAGTTTTGGTGGCAATTTCACCAATTCCGGAAGCGCTGATTTTGTTATTTTGCTGAATTTGTTCGTTAACTTCCCCAAAAATAGCATTTTTCTCCGCAGAATCCTGTGAAAGTGGTTGATTTTTTAACGAATTTGTTGTATAATTATTATCGGGGAGTTGCTCTCCCATTTTAGCAATTTCTTCCATTGTGGAAGGATTCTGCATAGGATTTTTGTCAAAAATCGCTGAATAAAGCCGATTAAAGGAGTTTTTCAGCGATTCGCGCAAAGTTCCCGATGATATCTGCGTAAGCAGAAGATTGAAATACTCTTTGCACATATAGGGATTGTTGTTATAGCGCGACAAATTGTGGGTAATAAGCGGAATGAGCATCTGCGTTTTCTCGTCGTTCAAAAGACTTCCGCTGACGTCTTTGAGTATTGAAAGCGTTTCGTCTTTCAGATAATCAAAATACTTATCCGCGTCGTCCGCACCCCATTTCTGCGACAAATCAAGCAGTTTCTGCGAAAGCTTTTCGTTCGGGGAATAATATTCCGACAAGAATTTCAGGTTGGCACGCAAAGCGCCGAGTATCTCGTTCTTGTTCTGAGCAAAATTTATGGATTTGAGAAGATTTCCTATAAGCTCTTTGGTATTCTGGTCGCTTGTGGTTTTCGCAACTTCGCGGAGTACATCGTAAAATTCGTGACCCGAAAACATCGTATTCTGCTGTTCCTGATTCTGTATCTCTTCAACAAGGTCTTCGGGCTTGACATAAAGTTCCTTTGCAAGATTCTGCAGACTGCCGTACAGCTCGGTGTGACCGGTTATCAGGGCTTGGTTCAGCACTTCGACGTTCAACAGATCCTTAAGCATTTCAACGGCGAGAGTGGGATCCTTAGCCACCTGCACCTGAAGCGGAATTAGCTCGCGGTTGCCCATTTCAAGACGGCTTTTGGAGGCTGAATCGGAATTTACACCCGCACCGCCTACTCCCGTAAGCTTTACTATATCAAAAGGTTCGGTGTTGGCATCCTGCTGGCGAGGACTGTAGTTATAGTTTTTAGATGTTATAGGGTTATTTATCTGTGGTATCTGCGCCATATACTTATACCTCCTATAGATTTGGAAAATTAACTCTGTATCTATTGTAACACATTTTTACGGAATAATAAAGAGTTTTTTCAAAAAAATTTACGGATCGTTCCGATTTATCTCGTAACGATTCTTTAAAGGCTACACCGCATAATTATTGTCGTGCGATTGCGCAGTCAGAATTATAGTGCGTTCGCCTTTTGTGCGGCACGTCCTGTGCCGCTTGGGCGAACGCCTTCCGACTTCGTGTCGGCGGCAGATTGTACAAATTGAGCGCAG
>JALEQE010000168.1 GCA_022766825.1 Oscillospiraceae bacterium
TTTAATGTAAGATATAATCCCATCATTGTTTCTTCGGGTTGAGTAGTGCTTTTTGAGCGCAAATCACTTATTGAACTGTTCAAATAAGCACCAATGTCACTTGGAATGTGCTCATAAACTGATTTATCAACCGTATTCTCCTGTGAAACAGGTTCTTGCGCCTGCGAAACGGTTTCAGGCTGCGACACATTTTGCGAAACAGTCGAAGATACAGGCTCGGACTGCGCCGTGCCGCTTTCATTGTCGAAATTCGGAACGTCGCTCATATCCGCGTCATACGTTCCCGTAAAAAGCCCGCTACCTTGTACGGTCGTTATCACGAGTTTCTCAACCGAAACAACAGCGTTGCAGGTTTCCGCGAAAGTCTGCCCCTGCGACACTATCGTCATATTCACAACGCCGTTTTCCGTGCTGTATGTACCGCTTTCCGACTGCGCCGTAACGTTGCCGTCCTTGTCATACTGCATGTAAACAAGCTCCTTGTCGCTCTTGAAATTCAGTTCGTATCGAACATCGCCGACTTTTTTGTTCCATTTTCCGAACAAGTTCAAGTCGTTAAGTTCAAGTTGGTCGGACTCGCTGATAACCGCGTTTGACTGCGAGGTTTGACCGTCCTGCCCGCCTTTCTTGTTTACCGCTTGAATAATAAAGTACGCTGCCGCCGCAAGCACAACAACGATTATAATTATAATCAAACCCTTGCCGCCGTTTTTGCCTTGCTTATTCTGTTTATTTTCTTCCATAATGCCGTCCTTTCCGCACTGTAAAAGCGCGTTTATTCGTTTGTTTTGCTAAATTTTTCGCTGTACTCTTTGATTATACGCTTTATCCACTTTTCCGTATAACCGTATTTTGTCGCCAATTGTTTGACGTTTTTTCCGTTGTATTCGGCGACTATCCTTTCACGGATATAGTCCTTGCCGAATAATTCCACGGGAAAAAACACCTGCTGTCCTCTGAAAACGGAATGTATCTTCATTGCTGTTTCAACATCCAGAGCGGCGGCGATTTTCTTGTATACTCCGTTCAGATTTTCTGCTTTAACCGATGACTTATCTTTCAATGATGTCACCCCTCTCAATTACTTATAATTATAACTATAATAATTGGAACTGTAAAGATATGCAGTTTCTTGAATATTTCCTTGAAATATTCATTAAGTTTTGTTTTGTTAATATCATTATAATTATCGAATAGGACAGACGTATGTCCCACAAAAAAATTTCCGATAAATTATCTTTTCCGCAGAGTTTTGTCCATAATATCAGTTACCCGTACTTGACAAATCGTTTTTTGTGTGATATAATAAATATGGCTGTGAAAATGTGTAAGTAGCGGTTTGCAAACTCGGCGCAGAGAGTGAACGTCATCGGCTGAAAGCGTTCTGTCGGGCAAAATCGTGAATTTCAGCATTGGAGCTTTCCGCGAGAAACTAAGCGGACGTTTGCCGCGTTAAGGCTGTTTTCAAGGGCGCGGAAAAATATTTCCGCGAATTTGGGTGGTACCGCGAGTTATCTCGTCCCATTGTTACGTTAAGTTGCTTTGCAACAACGTTATTTGGGGCGAGTTTTTTATTGCTCCAAACTATTTGAGAAAAGGAGAACGAAATGAAAGATTTCAGCGAAATCAAAGACCAAGTAAAACAAGTGCTTGAAGAAGTCAAGGACGGCGTTCAGCTGTCGGATTTCTGGCAGAAATATCTCGGAAAAACGGGCGTTATTTCGGGACTTATGAAAGAAATGAAAACCGTTCCGCCCGAGGAAAAACCGTCTTTCGGAAAAGCAGTAAACGATGTGCGCGTATGGGCGCAGGACCTTTACAACACAAAGCAGGCGGAAATCAAAAAGTACGAGCTTGAAAAACGTTACGAGCGCGAGGCAGTTGACGTTACAATGCCCGCTCTGAAACGTCCCGCGGGAAACCTGCACCCGATAACGCTAATCACACAGCAGATGATTTCCGTATTCGCGGGAATGGGCTTTGAAGTTCTCGAATATCCCGAAATCGAGGACGACGACCACAATTTCACACGTTTGAACGTACTTAAAGACCACCCCTCGCGCGATATGCAGGACACGTTCTGGCTCACGGACGACCTTCTTTTGAGAACTCACACCTCGCCCGGACAAATCCGCACAATGGACGCGGAAAAACCGCCGATTAAGGTGCTTGTCCCGGGCAAGGTATTCCGTTCCGACAGCGACGCCACGCACTCCCCGATGTTTATGCAAATGGAGGGATTGGTTGTGGATAAGGGCATTACGCTGTGCGACTTGCAAGGTATGCTTGACCAATTCGTTCAGCAGATGTTCGGTTCGGGCACGAAAACACGTCTGCGCCCGAGTTACTTCCCGTTCACGGAACCGTCCGTAGAAGTCGATGTATCGTGCTTTGAATGCGGCGGCAAGGGTTGTTCGCTGTGCAAAGGCACGGGTTGGATTGAGGTCCTCGGCGGCGGCGTTGTTAACAAGAAAGTTCTCGAAAACTGCGGCGTTGACCCCGAAGTATATTCGGGTCTTGCGTTCGGTATCGGCGTTGAACGTATCACAATGCTTAAATACGGCATTCCGAATATGGGAATGTTCTTCGCAAACGACCTCGATTTCCTGAAACAATTCAAGGCGTAAGCAAGGGGGTAACGAAATGAAAATATTATTCAGTTGGTTAAAAGACTATGTCGATATAGATTGTCAGCCGCTCGAACTTGTTGACAAACTGTTTGGCGCGGGATTTGAGGTTGAGGAAACAATTTACCTCGGACAGGACATAGAAAAAGTTGTAGTCGGCGAAGTTACTTCCATTGAGAAAATGGAGGGTACACACCTTCATATATGCCACGTTGACTGCGGCGAATACGGTAGCGATAACTTAATTCTCACGGGCGCGGACAACGTTTTCAAGGGCGCAAAAGTACCCGCGGCTCTTGTCGGCGCGAAACTCCCGGGCGGCATTGAAATCGCGCCCCGCAAAATGCAGGGCATGATGAGTTACGGTATGCTCTGTTCGGGCGGCGAACTCGGAATTACAGAGGATTGGCAAAAAGGCGCGGACGTTCACGGGATTTTAATTCTCCCTGACAGCGCGAACATCGGCGAGGACATTAAGAAAACGCTCGACCTCGACGATTATGTTTTCGATATTTCGATAACCGCTAACCGCCCCGACTGCCAAAGTGTTCTTGGTATCGCGAGAGAAGTCGCGGCGTTCCTCGGAAAACCGCTTAAAGAACCCGATTACAGCTACACCCGCACGGAAGTCACCAAACCCGAGATTTCCGTTTCAATCGAGGCGCTTGATCTCTGCCCGCGCTATCTCGGCGATTACATTTACGAAGTAAAACACTTTGAAAGTCCGCAATGGATGAAACGCAGACTTTCCATATGCGGTTTTTCGGCGATTGACGCGATAGTTGACGTTACGAATTACGTTCTGCTTGAAATCGGACAGCCTATGCACGCATACGACCTTGATACGCTTGATGGCAAGTCGATAATCGTCCGCCGCGCAAACGACGGTGAAACAATCACCACGCTTGACGAAAAGGAACGCAAACTCACGCACGAAAATCTGCTTATCTGCGACAAAGTAAAGGGTGTAGGTCTTGCGGGAATTATGGGCGGTCTAAATTCCGAAATCGAAGTGAAAACAAGCGAAATTCTGCTTGAAGCGGCTAAATTCCGCCGCGACAATGTTCGCCGCACTTCACGTTCGCTCGGACTTCACACGGACGCCGCCGCGCGTTTTGAAAAAGGCGTTGACGAATACGGCGTTGAATGCGGTATGAACCGCGCATTGAACCTTGTTCAAACGCTCGGTATCGCGAAAATCGGAAACTCTCACTTTGACGTTTCGGCGGGAGAGGACAAAGGCAGCGCGAAGTTTGACGTTACGGTTTCAAAAATCAATTCCGTACTCGGTATTGACGTTCCGCAATCCGAGATCACGAAAATACTCAAATCATTACAGTTCGGCGTTGAGGAAAACGGCGAAACGCTTTCCGTTACCGTTCCCCGTTGGAGAACCGACGTTGAGAATTATCAGGATATCGCCGAGGAAGTTATCCGCGAATACGGTTACAGTCACGTTGTACCGAGATTTTTGGACAGCGCAAAAGTCACAAACGGCGGTATGACGTTCCTGCAAAACAAGGAGCTTTCAACAAAGGAATATCTCTGCACGCAAGGTTATTACGAAGTTCGCACGCTCGCTATGTATTCCACGCGAGAACTTGATATGCTGTTGCTCCCGAAGAACGCTCCCGAACGCAACGTAATCAAACTTCTGAACCCGATAACCGATAATCTTTCCATACTTCGCACGGTTATGGCACCGAGTATGATAAACGTTATCGCGGACAACATCAAAAACGACCACACGGACGGAAGATTTTTCGAGATAGCGAACGTTTATCTGCCGAAAGAACTCCCGCTCACAGAACCGCCCGTTGAACGCAAAACGCTCTGTATCGGCGCATACGGCGCGAACGAGAACTTCTTCACGGTTAAGGAAACGATTGAGGGCTTTGCGGCGGCGAACGGTCTCGAATTACGCTTTGAGCGCGGCGAATGCAGTTATCTGCACCCGGGTATCTGCGCGGATATTTACTGCGGCGGTAAGAAAATAGGTCAGATGGGCAAATTGCGCTATGAAATTGTAAACGAACTCAATATCGCCGAGGGCAAGAAAACCGACCTCAACATTATCCTCGCAGAACTGAATTATTCCGCTTTGGAAAGCCTTTACAAGCACGAAATGAAATTCACTGCCGACAACGGAAAAGCAAAGGCTAAACGTGATATTTCGCTTATCTGCGACAAGAAAACGCTCTGCGTTGAAATCGAGGACGTTATCAAGGCGACAAGCGACAAAGCAAGCGACATTCGCTTAATCGACAGTTTTGAAAGTGAAAAGCTCGGTTTGGGAAAGAAGAGCCTTACATTTACAATCACCTATGCGGACAAGGACGACGTTACGGACGAAATTGCAGACAGCGAAACCGAAAATATCGCGAACGCGCTTAATGAAAAGCTCGGCGCGGTACGCAGGGTATAATTTCCGCAAAAAAAAGAATAATAAAGAGAGGCAAGCCTTTAACTTGTCTCTTTTCTTTTTTAACGGAGGTTTTTTATGAATTTTACAGGCATTGAAAAGGTAATCGGGCGAGAAATTCTCGACTCGCGCGGCAATCCCACCGTTGAGGCGGAAGTTCACTTGGCGGACGGGAGCGTCGGTTTCGGAGCGGCTCCGTCGGGAGCGTCAACAGGCGAATTTGAGGCGCTTGAACTGCGTGACGGCGACAAAAAACGATACGGCGGCAAGGGTACGCAAAAAGCCGCCGACAACATCACAAGTCAGCTTTCCAAAGCGGTTTGCGGGCTTGACGCGCGCGACACTTACGCGGTTGACGCGGCGATGATAAGCGCGGACGGAACACCCGACAAATCGCATTTCGGCGCGAACGCAATACTTGCCGTATCAATCGCGGCGGCAAGAGCGGCGGCAAAATCGCTTGAAATCCCGCTTTATCGTTTTCTCGGCGGAGTGAACGGAAACCGACTTCCCGTTCCGATGATGAATATTCTCAACGGCGGTGCGCACGCCGCGAATACCGTTGACGTACAGGAGTTTATGATAATGCCCGTTGGCGCAAATTCATTCAAAGAGGCATTGAGACAATGCGCGGAAGTGTTTCACAGTCTGGCGGCGTTGTTGAAATCAAAGGGGCTGTCAACCGCAGTTGGTGACGAGGGCGGTTTCGCGCCCGACCTCGACAGTGACGAAACGGCGATACAGTGCATACTCGAAGCGATTGAGAAGTCGGGCTACAAAGCGGGCGAGGATTTTATGATTGCAGTTGACGCGGCGGCAAGCGAATGGAAAGGCTCAAAAAAAGGCGAATATATCTTGCCGAAAGCTATAAAAAAATTCACGACCGAAGAGCTTATTTCGCATTGGGAACAGCTCGCGCTGAAATATCCGATTATCTCAATCGAGGACGGACTGGACGAGGAGGATTGGGACGGTTGGAAAACGCTCACGAACCGTTTGGGCAACCGTGTTCAGCTTGTCGGCGACGACCTTTTCGTCACGAACACGGAACGCATTAAGCGCGGAATTTCGCAGGGGTGCGCAAATTCGGTGCTTATCAAGCTTAATCAAATAGGCACAGTTTCCGAAACGCTTGACGCTATTAAATCGGCGCACAAAGCGCATTACACGGCGATTTCCTCTCACCGTTCGGGCGAAACGGCGGATACCGTCATCGCCGACCTCGCCGTCGCGCTGAACACTTGCCAAATCAAGACGGGCGCGCCGTCACGTTCGGAACGTGTGGAAAAATACAACCGCCTGCTCCGAATTGAGGAAGAACTCGGCTCGTCCTCGGTATATCTCGGCAAAGACGCTTTTAACGTTAAAAGATAAAAAATCGGGGCTGATTTTTCAGTCCCGATTTTGTTTATTGATTTTATTCAGCAACCATATTATTGCGCATTTTACATTCCAGCTTAACATCGTGAGCGGGCATTGTAAAACTGATTACATAGCCGTTTTTTTCATCGTATTCAAATTTGAGACGTTCGCCGTCAAGTAAAAAAGAATATTCGGTGTCGGTTGCGATAAGGTTGTAGTACAATTTAACCTCGTCGCCCGCTCGATAAGTGTCTTTTGCGCCGACATAAGAGTCTTTTTCACCGCAGTAATCAACGTGATATTTATCCGAAGAACAGCCCGTCAGCCCCGACATAAGCAACACGCCAAGCGAAACTATCAGCAATAAGGCAATCAGCCAATCTTTAACAGATACGTTTTCCATATTGATATCTCCTTTTCTACTTAAATTGAATGAAATATAATAATATTATACACTAATTTTTTCAAAATGTCAAGAATTTACAGAAAAAAACAGGTTACAGCTTGACAAACATCGCAAATTATGTTAAAATAAAATTGCAAAATTTATGCAAAAAAGGAGAAATAAATATGTATATAACTTGTTTGGACTTGGAAGGCGTACTTGTACCCGAAATTTGGATTGCGTTTGCCGAGGAAAGCGGTATTCCCGAACTTCGCCGCACCACTCGTGACGAACCCGACTACGACAAGCTGATGAAATACCGCATCGGTATTCTCAAGGAACACAATCTCGGTCTTAAAGAAATTCAAGCGACAATCGAGAAAATCGACCCTATGCCCGGCGCAAAGGAATTTCTTGACGAACTCCGTTCTGTTTCCCAGACAATAATTATCAGCGACACATTCACGCAGTTTGCCGCGCCGCTCATGAAAAAGCTCGGTTTGCCGACTATTTTCTGCAACTCGCTTGAAGTTGCTCCGAACGGCGAAATCACAGGCTACAAAATGCGTTGCGAGAAGTCGAAACTCACCACGGTAAAAGCGTTGCAGTCAATCGGTTTTGATACAATCGCGGGCGGCGACTCTTTCAACGACCTCGGAATGATACAAGCGTCAAAGTATGGTTTCCTGTTCAGAACCACCGACAAAATCAAGGCGGATTATCCGAACGTTCCCGCATTCACGGAATACGGCGAACTTCTCGACTTCCTCAAAGATTGCCTTAACAAATAATGTACTTGATTTGACACACAAAAAACGGCTGTCCGAAATGGGCAACCGTTTTTTTATTATAAGTTCTCCGAACGAAAAGCGTTGTAACCCTCGTAATAATAGCTGTTATCAATGCCTTTCAAATACACCTCACGGTTATCAACCTCGTCCGTAAGCGCGTTTTTCAGCAGGTGCTTGATTTCAATATCCTTGATTGGACTGCGTTCCATAGCAAGCAGATAATCTTCCTTGTCAACCTTGCTCCAATCAACCACTTTGCCGAGTTCCGTTTTCAAAATGTGGTCAAGCCAAATTCGCGTACTGCGCCCGTTACCCTCTCTGAACGGGTGAGCGATATTCATTTCAACGTACTTCTCGACTATCTCGTCAAAATCGGACTGCGGCATTTTATCGATATTTTCGAGAGCCGCCTCCAGATACATCAACGGCGCGAAACGGAAATTACCTTTCGCGATGTTCACCGTGCGAAGTTTGCCCGCGAACTTGTAAATATCCTCAAACAAATACTTGTGTATGACTTGCAGCGTTGAAAATCTGCCCGACGGAAGATTGTCAAGAACGCCATTTTCGAACAGTTCAACAGCTTTTTTCTTGCTTATGCGTTCTTCCTCTCGCGCAAGCGCGGCGGAATTATCCAACCCGAGTTTGTTTTCAAGCATCAGAACACCTCGTTATTGCTTTGTAACTTTCAAGAACACCTTTTTGCCTTTGCGGACTACAACCCCATCGCCGATTTCGATAACGGCGTTCGCGTCCTCGGCAACCTTGTCGTCAACCGCAATACCCTTGCCCGCGATAAGATTTCTCGCCTCGCGCTTTGACGGAGCGAGCTTTGTTGTAACAAGCAAATCGAGTATACCGATTTTCCCGTCCGCCGTTTCAACGGAAGCGGTCGGCATATTGTCGGTATTTCCCGCGCCACCAAAAAGCGATTTTGCGCCATCCAAAGCCTTTTTCGCCTCTTCCTCGCCGTGAACAAGCTTTGTAAGTTCAAAAGCGAGGATTTCCTTTGCCTTGTTAAGCTGTGCGCCCTCCCAGCTTTCCATTTCGCGGATTTCTTCAAGCGGCAGGAAAGTCAGCATTTTCAAGCACTTGATAACGTCCGCGTCCGCGACGTTGCGCCAATATTGGAAAAACTCGTAAGGCGAAGTCTTGTCGGGGTCGAGCCAAACCGCGCCTTTTTCGGTCTTGCCCATTTTCTTGCCCTCGGAATTGAGCAGAAGAGTAATCGTCATAGCGTGAGCGTCCTTGCCGAGCTTTTTGCGGATAAGCTCCGTGCCGCCCAACATATTCGCCCATTGGTCGTCGCCGCCGAACTGCATATTACAGCCGTATTTCTGATAGAGCATATAGAAGTCGTAGCTCTGCATAATCATATAGTTAAATTCAAGGAACGTCAGACCGCGTTCCATACGCTGTTTGTAGCACTCGAACGTCAGCATTTTGTTGACGGAAAAGCACGCGCCGACTTCACGCAGAACGTCAATGTAGTTCAAATTCATCAGCCAATCGGCATTGTTTACCATAAGAGCCTTGCCGTCCGAAAAGTCGATAAAGCGGCTCATTTGTTTCTTGAAACACTCGATATTGTGGTCG
>JALEQE010000191.1 GCA_022766825.1 Oscillospiraceae bacterium
GTCGGCGGCAGATTGTACAAATTGAGCGCAGGTGGGCTGACGCAGCGTTTTCCGCCGAAGGCGGATAATGCGGTCAAGCGAAATTTTGTGCACGCATTATGCGCTTCGCGCAAAACGCTATGACGGAAAATATGCAAGCAAGCGCGCGGCAAAGGCGTTAGCCGCTAATTGTGCGGTGTTGCTTAAAATATATATTATGCCTGAAAATCGTTTTTGGGCGGGATTAAAAAATAAACGCTGAAAACAAACAGCGTATCGAAAGGATTTGAAAATATGGCAAAAATAGAACCCGGTATGGAATCAATGCTTGATATGTATTTCTATGAAACCAACTCACTGTTGGAATCGCTTGACGAAATACTTCTACGCACCGAACAGGCAAATGCCTTTGATAGTGAGGACATTAAGGAAATATTCCGTATTATGCACACTATCAAGGGATCTTCAGCAATGATGGGCTTTGATAATCTGTCCGTTCTGGCTCATAAGGCAGAAGATATGTTCTTTGTCATCAGAGAAAACCCTGACGTAATCACAGACGTAAGCTTTGTGTATGATCTCGTATTCCAGGTTTCCGATTTATATAAAGCTCAGATCGAAGCAATTCAGAACAACGTAAACGGCGAATATGAAGCAATGAATTTTGACGATCTGATCGATAAGCTGATAAAAGCCCGCGATAAACTGACAAGCGAAGCTAACGGCGAAACTCCGGCACCTGCGGAAGCTCCCTCTCCCGCAGAACCCGTTTCTGCCGCACCTGTCGAGGAAAACAATGCTACTTCTGCACCCGCGGCGGTTCAGAACGGAAAAACTACTGTCCGCGTATTTTTCGAGGATGGCTGTCAGATGGAAAACCTCCGCGCATTTCTGCTTGTAAACACGATCCGCGACGAATGTTCCTTCCTGGAATACACACCCTCGGATATCGAAACAAATTCCGAATCCGCCAAGGAAATAATAGATAACGGCTTTATCTTATCTTTCACAGCGAATGACGGAAAGAACGATTATATATTGAAGCTGATTCAGAGCGCAATGAACGTACAATCGTATGAAGTTCTGGAAAGCGCTCCTGCGAACGCGTCAGATAACACAAAAGCGGCTATACCGCCCGAACCCGCAAAGGATAATAATACTCAGAAGCCGGTTTCTACCGCAAAACCCACTCAAAAACCCGCCTCTGATGCGGAAAAAACACAAATGTCTGCCGCAAACGCAAATCCTGGCGGCACTCAGCAGAAACAAAACCTTATCAGCGTTAATTTGGCTAAATTGGACGCTTTGCATGATATTGTCGGAGAAATCATCACTACCGAGTCAATGGTTATTTCCAATCCCGACCTCGAAGGTCTGGAGCTTGAGAGTTTCAGCAAAGCGGCACGCGACCTTAAAAAGCTCACAAGCGAGCTTCAGGATACCGTTATGTCAATCAGAATGGTACCGTTGGCAGGCGTGTTCCAGAAAATGAACAGAATAGTCCGCGATATGAGAAAGAAGCTCGGCAAAGAAGTCGATTTCGTTCTTGAGGGAGAGAATACGGAAGTTGACAAGTCTATTGTAGATAGTCTTCAGGATCCCCTTATGCACCTTGTCCGCAACTGTATGGATCACGGAATTGAAGAAAACGTTCAGGAAAGAATTAACGAAGGCAAGCCTGAAAAAGGTACAATAAAGCTTTCTGCAAAAAACGCCTCCGGAGAAGTTATCATCACGGTTTCCGACGACGGCGCCGGTATTGATCCGGAAAAGGTTATGGCAAAGGCAAAAAAGATGAATTTGCTTACCAAACCCGAAAACGAATATACCGAAAAAGAAATACAGAATCTCATACTGCTGCCCGGCTTCTCCACAAACGAACAGGTTACGGAATATTCCGGACGCGGCGTTGGTATGGATGTTGTAAAATCAAATATTGAAAAATGCAGCGGTCAGATCATAGTTGATTCCAAAAAAGGAGTGGGAACGAATTTTATTATAAAGATCCCGCTTACCATGGCAATTATCGACGGTATGGAAATCACTGTCGGCGATCTTGTTTTCACTGTGCCTATCGCAACTATTCGTGAAAGCTTTAAAGTTGAACCCGGTCAGCTTCTGAATGATACCGGCGGAAAAGAAATGATAATGATACGCGGTGTTGTTTATCCCATTCTTCGTCTGCACGAAAAATTCGGTATAGATACGGAAGTTACCAATCTTGAGGACGGTATTCTCCTTCTTGTCGAAACGGACAACAAGAGCGTGTGCATATTTGCGGATAAGCTTATCGGCGAACAGCAGGTTGTTGTAAAACCGTTCCCGAAATATCTGTCAAGATATAATATCAAAGGCGAAGGTCTTTCGGGATGTACGATAATGGGCGACGGCTCTATTTCGCTTATCATCGATACAAATCTGCTTATCGGATAAGGGGGAAATTCAAATGACAAAAGATGTAATCAAAGAAGCGGTCGCAAAACAACAATCCGGCGACAGAAAACTCGCCGCAGACAATACCATTCTCGGAAAGGTAATGACATTCAATATCGGCGATCAGATATACGGTATTGAAATACAGTACGTAACGGAAATAATCGGATTGCAGCATATTACAAAAGTGCCGCACGTTCCCGAATATATCAAAGGAATAATCAACGTCCGCTCTAAAGTCGTTCCGATTGTGGATATCAGAACGCGTTTTGGCAAGCCTGAAATTCCCTACACCTCGCGCACCTGCATAATCACACTGAGTTTCAATGAAACTTCAGTCGGAATTATCGTTGACAGCGTTGCCGATGTTGAAGACATTCATACAAGCGATATTTCGGCAACCCCGCAGAACAAGAATGTTAATGAAAATAATTTCATTCAGTATATGATACGTGGGAAAAACAACAACACAAAGCTTATACTCGACGTGGCGAAACTGCTTGACGAAGAGGAGGACTAAGCTGTGGGCTTAGAGATAACCGAAGCTGAGTTTCAGCGGCTTGTAAAATATATGTATGATAACTTCGGTATAAATCTTACAGCAAAAAAAGTCCTCGTTCAGGGCAGATTGGGAAATATGCTTTGCGAAAGAGGATTTACAAGCTATAACGATTACCTTGATACGGTTATGTCAGACGATACGGGTACGGAAGTTACTACCATATTAAATAAGCTCACCACAAACCACACTTTCTTTATGCGCGAACCCGAACATTATACGTTTATGAAAGATACTATTCTTCCATATATGACAAAGGTGAACGAAAAAAGTCACGTTTTGCGTATATGGAGCGCGGCGTGTTCTTCGGGCGAGGAATGTTATACCGCCTCAATGCTTATCGATCAGTATTTCGGCGCGGAAAAAGCAAAGTGGGATACAAGAATTTTAGCTACCGATATTTCGCAGAACGTTATCGCAAAAGCAAAAAAGGGTATTTACACTGAAGACGGAATGAAAGGGCTTTCCAACGAATGGAAATCACGCTATTTCAATAATCTCGGTGACGGAAGATACGAAATATGTCAGGGCATAAAAGATGAAGTAATTTTCAAAACTTTTAATCTTATGGATCCAATGCCCGAAAAATATAAAGTAAAACCGTTCGATCTGATTTTTTGCCGCAATGTTATGATATACTTTGATAACCCGACAAAACAGGCATTGATAAACAGATTTTACGATGTGGTAAAACCCGGTGGGTATTTCTTTATCGGTCACGCGGAAAGCGTAAACCGAAACGAAACCGAATTTGAGTATATCAAACCCGCAATTTATCGAAAACCCGAAAAATAACCCTATAGGTTCATTGACATCTTTAATTTGCCCCGCCAGTCGGGGCAAATATTATGTATTGGTTTGGAATAGTTATAAGTAGGAGCAATTATCTATGGAGAGAATTAAACTTTTGGTTGTTGATGACTCCATTCTTTTCAGAGAAGTATTATCACGGTTTATTCAGCAGGATGATATGATAGATATTGTCGGAAAAGCGGGGGACGCTTATTCCGCACGGGATATAATACTGCAATGCGAACCTGATGTTATGACGCTTGACGTTGAAATGCCGCGGTTGGACGGAGTGGCATTTTTAAAACGTCTTTTGCCGCAGTATTATATACCAACTATAATTGTATCAGGCAGCAACGAACGAAGAAACTCTTGTAAAGAAGCAGGAGCAGTGGAATTTTTGAAAAAACCCGCCGCGCGTACAAATAATGATATGAAAGCTTTTGCGGCGGAACTTTGCAAGGCTATCCGAAGAGCATACAAATCAAATCACCCGGAATCAAAAATAGATGTAAACAATATACCTATAAAAGAGAGCGTTTCAAATTCCAGACCATCCGACAATTCAAAAGTTCAAAATATATCCGAAATAACAGCCAGGGCGGAAGAATTAGTTTCACAGCAAACACAGTTTATTCATAACAACCAAGAACATACCGAACCCAACGCGTCAACAACAAAACACCCGAAAATCAAAAAATCCGATTGTATAATCGCGCTGGGGGCGTCAACAGGCGGTACGGAAGCGCTGGAAAATGTTGTGAGGTTTTTTCCCGAAGACACTCCGCCCGTAATTATCGTTCAACATATGCCTGCGGGATTTACAAAAATGTACGCAGAACGGCTTAACCGTTCCTGCAAAATGCGCGTAAAAGAAGCTAAAGACGGCGACAGGCTCGAAAAAGGACTGATAATAGTCGGAGCAGGCGACAATCATTTAAGATTGTGTAAAGACTTGAAAGGATATTACGTTTCTTCAAAACACGGCGAAAAAGTATCGGGACATTGCCCGTCTGTTGACGTAATGTTTGAATCGGTTGCAAAAGTTGCGGGTTCTTCGGCGATAGGCGCGATACTCACGGGTATGGGACGCGACGGCGCAGACGGTCTTCTGCAAATGAGAAAAGCGGGAGCGTTTACAGTAGGTCAGGACAAAGAAACTTCTGTTGTTTACGGAATGCCTATGGAAGCATACAAATGCGGCGCAGTGGAAATTCAGGCGCCGTTGTATAAAATTGCGGACATTATTCTCGGAATGCTGAACTAATAAAAAGCTATTACTATGATTATTCTGATAACAGGTGCATCGCACACAGGCAAAACTACTCTCGCTCAGAAATTGCTCGAAAAATATAAATATCCATATTTATCAATGGACCATTTGAAGATGGGATTAATTCGCAGCGGCAATACAGAACTTACTCCCTTAAGTGACGACAATGATTTAATGGAATATTTATGGCCGATAGTCTGCGAAATGATAAAAACAGCAATAGAGAACGGTCAGAACCTTATAGTTGAAGGATGTTATATTCCTTTTGATTGGGAAAAGTATTTTACGAAAGAGTATCTGGATAATATAAGATACTATTGTCTGGTGATGAGCGAAAAATATATAAGAAATCATTTTGGTGACATAAAACGGTATGCAAATGTAACAGAAAATCGTTTAAATGATGAATATTGTACTATGGAAAGTGTATTGGAAGATAATGCACAGGTTCTGGAACTTGCTCAGAAGTATAATGTAAACTATGTACTCATTGATGATGAATATAAAATAAATATTGATTTGCAATAATGAGGAGAATAATTATGTACATAGAAGAAAAAGGTAAAGAAAATAAAGATATAATTGTAATGCTTCACGGTGCAAATTTTGTTCATTCATTCGGCAGACAATATGTATTGGCGGAAAAGTATCACCTAATTGTTCCGCATCTTATGGGATACGGAAACGAAACAGACAAGACTTTTAACGCTGAAGAGCAGGTTAAAGAGCTGGCTGAATATATTGCGTCACTTAAACAGAAATTGTTTCTTGTTGGATTTTCTTTAGGAGCGCAGATTGGGTATAAACTGGTTTCAGAGCACGAAGAATTATTCAATGCCGCAATTCTTGTAAGTCCGTGGCTTGATAAGAATGAAAAAATGCTTAAATTCGCAATGGAGCAGAATGAAAAGCAGTTTAAATCATTCAAAAAGAAATGGATGTGCAATTTGATTGGGCTTATGAACGGACTTCCGAAAGCGCAAAGAAAAGAGTTTGTGGAACAAATGCAGAAAGTGTCCATTGAAACAGTCAGAAATTCGGTAGATAACGGAATCACTCTTGAATCTGTCAAAGGTTTTGAAAATGTAAAAATCCCGGTGTATGCGCTTGCCGGTGAAAAGGAACAGATAGAAGTTACAGAAAGCGTAAAGGCTATGGCAGAGAAGAACCCTAATTGCAGATATGAAATATGGGAAAAGGCTGCGCATAATATACCTCCATTATTCTATAAACGTTTTAATGAACTGATATTAAATGTGGAGTCAGAAATATGATTGTTCAATCTTATAGTGAACCCGAGAAAGCTGATTTCTTGGGTTCTTTTGTATTTTTTATGATATTAACAAAAACTATTGAAATTTCCCGTAAAATATGATATAATGTAAATGTATGCTTTATTGCTTAATAAGGGAGGAGATACTTATGTATAAAATCTTAAAAAAACAAGTGCTGAACCCAACGGTCACACTTATGGAAGTGGACGCACCGCTTATCGCAAAAAAAGCGGAACCCGGACAGTTCATTATACTGCGCGTTGACGAAAACGGCGAGCGTATTCCGCTGACTGTCGCGGACTTCGACCGTGAAAAAGGTACGGTTACTATTATATTCCAGATTGTCGGAGCAACCACGGAAAAACTCAATCATCTTAACGAGGGTGATTGTATTCACGATTTTGTCGGACCGCTCGGTGTGGCTTCCCACACGGAAGGATTGAAAAAAGTTGCAGTTGTGGGCGGCGGTGTTGGCTGTGCAATTGCATATCCGATTGCGAAAAAACTGCATAATCAGGGCTGCGAGGTACACTCAATAGTAGGTTTCAGAAACAAAGACCTTGTTATTCTTGAAGATGAATTTAAAGCGTGCAGCGATGTTATGAAAATGATGACAGACGACGGTTCTTACGGCGAAAAAGGACTTGTAACCGACGCGCTTAAACAACTTATTGAAGCGGGAAATAAATACGACGAGGTAATTACAATAGGTCCGCTTATTATGATGAAGTTTGTTTGCAAACTCACAAAAGAATATGATATTAAAACAGTTGTTTCAATGAACCCGATTATGATTGATGGAACGGGTATGTGCGGCGGCTGCCGTCTTACTGTCGGCGGCGAAACAAAGTTCGCCTGCGTTGACGGTCCCGACTTTGACGGTCACCTCGTTGACTTTGACGAGGCTATCGAACGCGGTTCAATGTATAAGGAATTTGAACACGAAAAACGCGAAGAAGTATGTAATCTCTTCAAGGGGGTAAATTGAAATGCCGAATATGAGTTTAAAGAAAAACGAAATGCCCGTTCAGGACCCGAATGTCCGCAATAAAAACTTTAAAGAAGTAGCTTTGGGATATACCGAAGAAATGGCTCTTGATGAGGCGGAACGCTGTCTGCACTGTAAAAATATGCCTTGTAAAAGCGGTTGTCCCGTATCAATAGATATTCCCGAATTTATTGCGAAAATCAAGGAAAAGGACTATGAGGGCGCATATCAGATAATTTCAAAGAGCAGCTCTCTGCCCGCCGTTTGCGGACGTGTATGTCCTCAGGAAACGCAATGCGAAAGCAAGTGCGTTCGCGGTATCAAGGGTGAACCTGTCGCAATCGGACGTCTTGAACGTTTTGTTGCCGACTGGCACAACGCTCATAACACCGAAACACCGTCCGTTCCCGCAAAGAACGGTCACAAGTGCGCAATAATCGGCGCGGGTCCTTCCGGCCTTACCTGCGCGGGCGACCTCGCAAAAATGGGATATGACGTAACTATATTTGAGGCTCTGCACCTTGCGGGAGGCGTTTTGGTTTACGGTATTCCCGAATTTAGACTTCCGAAATCCATTGTTCAGCACGAAGTTGATAACTTAAAAGCATTGGGCGTAAAAGTAAATACAAACGTTGTTATAGGCAGAACAATCGAAGTGGACGAGCTGTTTGAACAAGGCTTTGAAGCTATATTTATCGGTTCGGGCGCGGGTCTTCCGAGATTTATGAATATTCCCGGTGAGAACCTTAAAGGCGTTTATTCCGCAAACGAGTTTTTAACCCGTGTAAATCTG
>JALEQE010000194.1 GCA_022766825.1 Oscillospiraceae bacterium
ATGCACACCAAGTTTATAGCCGCCGTCAACTTTTGAAATAGATACCGCGTCATCAATATCCTTTGTATCCGCGCCGTCAATTGTGAAAATCGGTTCGCCGCGCAGGTCAAGGCGGCGGTTGATTTCATCGGCGTCCGGTTCGTCTATATCAAGCTTCGCGGCTTCGGCAAGCACTTCATCGGGAAATTCCGTATGCAATCCGTTGACAAGCATATACGCTTCTGCGCTTGATTTCGCGTTTTCGGAAGAACCGAATGCATCTGCTATTGCCACGGTATGGTCAAAATGACGCTCACCGCGTTTCTTGATAGAAAAAGCAACTTTATCTCCCACGTGCAGAGGTTTTGAACCGGCTTTTGCAATAAAAAGCGGTTCGTCACACAGCTTGTCGGGCATAACCATAAGGCGGTTGCCCTCGGCAACGATAACGCCGGTCAGCAAACGGTCGCTTTCCTGCAATACCGCAAATACGACCGCTTCGGGACTTTTACCGTCGGCGGCCTCCGCCGTTTTTTTCGCAAGCACAATATCTCCCGGTATCGAGCCTTTCATATCACGTCCTCTTACAAAATATTCCACGGGTAATTCGCCGCTTTCATCGGTCATAAAGCCCGAACGGGGAGTGACGCGCGTTATTGTTGCTTCAAAGAAAAGTTCCGGGTTCTTCAGCCGCCAGATCCCTTTTTTATTGGAAATATCTCCGAATTTTTTCATTCCCGCAAGATCATCGGCGAGTTTCTTTTCGGATTTCCTCGGCAGATCAAGTTCTTTAGCAATCTCTTTTTCGCTCAATCCTCGGTCGCCTGCTTTGTAAAGCAGGGAGAGTATCGCTGTTTTCTGTTTATTCATTTAATATCCCTTCTTCGTAATCTTTCGATAAACAAAAGACAGGCATTTGAGCCTGTCAGCTTTTTTATTCTGCCGTTGTTTCTGATGTACTTTCAGCAACGCTTTCCTCCGTGCTAGCCGTACTATCTGTTTCGCTCTCAGTTGCGCTTTCTGTTGCGCTTGCATTGCTTTCGTCACTCGTTTCGGAAGTGTCGCCTGATGTTGCTTCACTGCTCTCTGTATCCGAACTTGTTACTACGACCGCAGCATCGCTTGAATTGTTATCCGCTGCTGCTTTCTTACCGTATACGTTGAAAAGGTTTACGGCAATTGCAAGAACAAAGAAGATAACAGCCGCAGCAATTGTCGCTTTGTTCAGCATTGCCTCTTTTGTTCTTCCCGAATTTTTCTGATAGAAACTATCCGAAGTCGTACCAGATATGGTTTGTGACATCTGCGTTTTGGTGTCCTTCAGCAAAACTACAATCACCAGAAAAACGCACGCGATAATCAGAATAATCGCGCTGATTATTTCAAAAATACCCATTTATAATCTTCCTCCACAATAAATTATATATCATAGCGTATCATACATATTCATTATAACATATATAAAAATAAATTTCAAGTGCTTTTTTCGTTTTTTTTGGCTTTCAGCAGTTTTTTTATTATTTTTTTCGCTTTGATAAGCACAGAGTGTGAAAAAAGAAGCGATAATGTTGACTTTTATACGTAGATATGCTATAATAAAATAGAATGTACATCATTATAATTATTAGGAATTGATATTTTATGGATAAGATCAGAGCGGTAATTTTTGATATGGACGGGCTTTTACTCGATACGGAAAAGCTGCTTGTGAAATTCTGGGTTCAAGCGGCGAACGAGGCGGGATTTCCTATGACGCGTGAAAATGCTCTGGCAATACGTTCACTGCACAGGAAATTTGCGATACCGTATCTGCAGGGCTTATTCGGCGAAGAATTTGACTATGTTAAGATACGTTCCAGAAGAATGGAGCTTATGAAAGAATATCTGTCGGATCATTCGTTGGAATTAAAAGACGGGGCAAAGGAATTGCTCTGTTTTCTGCGTGAAAATAAGATTATGACCGCGGTTGCCACGGCAACCGATTATGAGCGTACGCAGGATTATCTGCGGCGTGTGGGAATATTTGAATATTTTGATAAAATCGTTTGCGCGACAATGGTTGAGCAGGGAAAACCCAGACCCGATATTTACATATTCGCGGCAAATCAGCTTGGACTTGAACCATCTGAGTGCATTGCACTTGAGGATTCCCCGAACGGCGTGAGGTCGGCGGCGGACGCGGGTTGCAAAACGATAATGGTTCCCGACCTTACCGAACCCGACGACGAACTTTCCGGATTGATTTACGCAAGGGCAGATTCTTTGCGCGAGGTAATTGACATAATTAAAAGATGATAGGGGGGTAAAATATGTCTGACGAGAAAAAGATTGTCAAACTTGACGCCAGAGTTGAGATAAAGACAGACGACAACGGAAAAACCGCCGTAATGACTATTCACGCGCCGCAGGGTGAGGGCGCTGATGTTACTATGGCTATGGCTGACGAGGAGATAAAGCGTTTTGGCATAGTAAACGGACTTGACAGAATGGAAGTAAAAAATCTGGTTAAAGATAAATTATATGAATATCCTATTATTGTTGCTGAATGTACGCCGCCACAGAACGGAAAAAACGGATATATTACTTTCAGATTTGACAAAGAGCATAAACTTAAGCCTCATCAGAATGAGTTCGGTGAGGCAAATTACCGTGAGCTGAATGCAATAGTGCCGATACGCAAAAATGATATTATCGCGGATGTTGTGCCGCCCGGAGAGGGGATTCCCGGAACTGACATTTTCGGTAGGGATATTCCTGCTCGGCCGGGAGTTCCCGCAAAGGTAAGTCTTGGCAGAAATACTCTTCTGACATTGGACGGAAGACAGATTGTTGCCGCTTGTGACGGGCATATAGTTTTCGGAAACGGTTGTTTTCAGGTTGAGGAAGCTGTCACAATAAAAACCGATCTTGATTTGTCTGTCGGCAATATCAGCTTTTTCGGTGATGTTCATATAAAAGGCAACATAATGGAAGGCTTTTCCGTAAATGCGGGGAAAAACGTTAGGATAGACGGTAGCGTTTTTGGCGGTGAGGTTACGGCAGGCGGTAATGTTACTATTGTCGGCGGATGTATAAATTCAAAGCTCACCTGCGATGGAAACGCCAATGTAGGATTTTGTGAAAATTCGGAGATTTTTGTAAAAGGTAATCTCACATCTAAACAGCTTGCGTTTTGCAACGTATTCTGTTACGGCGCTGTTACGGCTAAGGGACAGAATGGAGTTATCGTCGGCGGAAAAGTAACTTCAATGCACGACGTGAACGCGGGTATTGTCGGTTCGGTAAAGTACACTCCGACCGAAATTTATATCGGCGACGGTTCGGTTTTGTTTGCAAGAAAACGCGATGCGGAAGCAGACCTGAAAGAATCAACGCGTATTTTTGAGTGTTCGGTGAAAAACCTGAGTTTCTTAAAACAGCGAAAGAATGTTCAGGGCGGAGAGCTTACCAAGCCACAGCAGAGGCAGTTCCGTATTGAAACGCAGAATAAGCTGTTCCATTCAATGAGAATAAACGAGCTTCAGAAGCTTATAGCCGAGCTTGATGAGGATATAAA
>JALEQE010000196.1 GCA_022766825.1 Oscillospiraceae bacterium
GATTTTTTAAACGGTTATGGGCGTTTTTGAAAATAAAAGATAAAGAAGAATCGGAGAAAATGCCCATTCTTGGTTATCGCGGGCGGCAGATAGTGATTTTGATCGGAGTATTGGGTTTTTCGGCATTTGTGGGTTATAATCTTCTGACATTCACTGTGCTTGACGGCGATAAGTGGCGGCAGCTTGCCAGCACACAGCAGACAGGACAGCACGTTATCAAAGCCAATCGCGGAACAATTTATGACGCTAACGGAACAGTGCTGGCGCAGAGTTCGGCGGTGTGGGACATTATATTCGCGCAAAACACTATCGCGGAGCAAAGCGAGGAGTGGAAAGAAAATTACGAACGCAGAGCGCAGATGTGGGCGGAAAACAGCGATCCCGACAAGGAACCGCTTCCCGAATATAAAGATTTGTCCGACACAATAATAGACGGACTTTCGGAGATACTCGGAATATCGGGCGATGGAATGCGCGACGCATATCAAAACGATCAGGCACACAATTATTACATAGTAAAAAGCAAGGTCGAAAAGCCTCAGGTTACTATGATAAACAAATTCCTCGCGGATAATAATATCAGTTCGGACTGCGTATACACCGAGCAATCAAGCAAACGTTATTATCCAAACGGTTCATTGGCGTCCAATGTTATAGGTTTCACGGATTACAAGGGAACGGGCGTTTACGGACTTGAAGCTTACTATGACGATTATCTCAAAGGCACGGACGGCAAGGCGTTCTATACAAAGGACGGAACGGGCAAGGGCGTTGAGTATGAAAACGACAAATACTTTTCCGCTGTTGACGGTTACAGCCTTGTTTTAACGCTTGACGAGGTTTTGCAACACTATCTCGAAAAGAACCTTGAACAGTGTGTTTCTCAGCACTCGGTAATCAATCGCGCTTGCGGCATTATAATGAACTGCAAGACGGGCGGCGTTTTGGCAATGGCAACTACGCCTTCGTATGATCTGAACAATCCCTCGATGATTTACAGTGAGTATGACAAGAATATACTCGCTCAAATGAAAGAGGACGGAAAATCGGAAGAGGAAATCGACCAAGAAGAGGCGATTCTTCGTGAACAGCAATGGAAAAACAAAGCCGTAACGGAACTTTATTATCCCGGTTCGGTTTTCAAAGCGGTAACGACGGCGGCGGCACTGGACGAGGAAGTAATCAGTATGGATACATCGTTCAACTGTGCAGGCTCGTATAATGTCGCGGGAACAAATATAAGCTGCTGGAAGCCGAGCGGTCACGGAACGCTGAATTTGCAGCAAGGTATCACGGCGTCCTGCAACCCGTACTTTATTCAGGTTGGATTGGCGCTGGGTGTGGATAAGTTCTCGAATTATTTCGAGGCGTTCGGATTTACCGAACCTACGGGAATTGACTTGCCCGGTGAAGCGCAGAGCTTATATGTTCCGCGGTCAAGAATGGGACAGGTGGAATTGGCGTCGTCGGCGTTCGGTCAGACAAACAAGATAACACCCATACAAATGTGCACGGCGTTCTGCGCGATTGTAAACGGCGGAAATCTTGTAACTCCGCATTTGGTGGATAAAATTCTTGACAGCGACGGAAACGTTGTCGAAACCAAGGAAACGCAGATAAAGCGTCAAGTTATTTCGGAAGACACATCGGCGCAAATGCGCGAGATACTTGAAACGATCGTTACCGAAAACGGCGGTCATAACGCGTACATTGCGGGTTATCGCATTGGCGGAAAATCGGGAACGGCGGAAAAAATCGATGAATACAACAATGCGGGAGGTTCTGCGGCAGGCGCGAAAATGACGTATATTTCAACGTTCGCGGCGGCAGTGCCTATGGACGATCCGCAAATTGTAATGCTGGTACTCGCCGATACACCGACAGGTCCCGAATATTACGGCTCGGCGGTTGCTTGCCCTGTTGTTTCTGCGGTATTCAAAGAGGGTTTGGAGCATTTGGGCATTTATCCGACATACACGGCGGAAGAACAGGCGAAAATGGATACGGTTGTTCCGTGGGTTATCGGTAATCTGTCAATGTACGCGGAAAGTGTTCTCGCGGCAAACGACTTAAAGGCGGAGTTTGTCGGCAACGCATCGGGCGACGCGGAGGTAACGGCGACAATACCAAATTCGGGTGCGACAATACCAAAGGGTTCAAAGGTTGTCGTTTATTTGGGTGACGCCGAACTTGAATCGGGTATCGTTCCGAGTGTCGTTGGAATGAGTGCGGCGGAAGCCAACGAGGCGATTACCAATGCTGGATTCAATATCAAGCTGACGGGCGGCGCGGCGGCAAATTCCGACGCGGTTGCCACTTCTCAAAGTTTCGAGGCGGGAAGTTCCATTTACAAAGGAACGGTAATTGAGGTAACATTCCAAGCAAGCAGTTTCGGCGATTGATAAAGAGGTGATTTTGCGTGACTGTCGGAGAACTTTTTTCGGGTATTGATAACATTACATTGCCCGATGAATTGAACAGTATTCCCGTTTTGGGAGTAACCTCGGACAGTCGCGAGGTTGAGAAAGGATTTGTGTTTGTTTGCGTAAAGGGCGAACACTTTGACGGTCACACAAAAGCTGAGGAAATGCTCCAAAAAGGAGCAACGGCGATTGTCACCGGGCAAAAGCTGAGCTTGCCGCGCCAAATTAACGTTGCAAATCCGCGAAAACTATACCCCGAACTGTTGTCGGCATTTTACGGTTATCCGACACGGAAAATCAAGCTGTGCGGCGTTACGGGAACGAACGGAAAAACAACGATCGCCAATCTTTGCGCGGGAATAACACGCGAACTCGGTCACAGAACAGGAGTTATCGGTACTTTGGGTACGGATACGGGCGGCGGACTGCACTATTCGCACAACGGGCCGCCGACAACTCCCGAACCGCGCAAGCTTTATCAATTATTTGCGCAGATGACGGAAGAAAAAACCGAGTATTGTTTTATCGAAACAAGTTCGCAGGCGTTGGCTCAATATCGTTTCGCGGCGGAGCGTTTCAAAGTCGGAGTGTTTACCAACTTGACGCGCGACCACCTCGATTATCACAAAACAATGGAGGCTTATTTCGAGGCGAAACGGCGGCTTTTCGATATGTGCGAAAATGCCGTTGTGAATATCGACGACGAATACGGACGGAAAATAGCTGATTATTGCCGAGAAAAAGGCGTTCCGTTGAAAACCGTTTCGGTGGACGGCGAGGCGGATTATTACACAGAGTTTGTGAAACTTACCCCGCACGGGAGCGAGTTCATATTCACCGACAGAGCGGCGCGGAAAAGTTATCCCGCGAAATTCGCTCTGACGGGAAAATATAACGTTACAAATGCGATTGAGGCGGCGGTTGCGGTTCATCTTACGGGAATACCGCTTGACGAGGTAATAGAGGCGCTTCAAAAAGTACACGGAGTTGCGGGACGGCTTGAAACGCTTTACAAAGGCGATTTCACGGTGATACGCGATTATGCGCACACCGACGACGGTTTGGAAAAGCTTCTCGGAACGCTGAAACCGCTTACGGAAAATCGCCTTATCACGGTTTTCGGAGCGGCGGGAGAGCGTGACGCGGGAAAACGTCCCGATATGGGCGCGGCGGCGGCAAAATATTCCGATGTGCTGATAGTAACAACGGACAGTCCTCGGCACGAAAACCCTCAACAGACGATTGACGATGTTGTTCGCGGAATACCCGCAGGCATACCGCACGAGGAATTTACGGACAGAAAAGCGGCGGTTATCCGTGCGCTTGAAATCGCTCAAAAAGGCGATGTTGTCGCGCTTTGCGGCAAAGGTCACGAGGATTATCAGGCAATCGGAGATACCTATTATCACTTTGACGAAAAGGAAATCGTTGAAGAATACTTGAAAAAGGCAGAGTAAATATGTTTACAACCAAAGAAATCGCGGAGGTCACGGGCGGAAAACTTGTCGGGAATGATATTGCGGTAAGTTTCGTGTCAACCGATACGAGAACAATCGAAAAAGGCGCGCTTTTCATTGCGATAAAGGGCGAAAATTTCGACGGTAACGATTATATCGAGCAGGCGGCGGAAAGCGGCGCGGCCGCGGCAATTTCGGAACGCGCGGCGGGGAGCGTTAAAACCGATATTCCCGTGATTTATGTTGACAATACACGCGCGGCGCAATTGAAACTCGCAAGATATTATCGTGATAAATTCGATATAAAAGTGTGCGGGGTTACGGGTTCTGTCGGAAAAACTTCCACAAAGGATATGATTTATGCAGTTTTGGCGGCAAAATACAATACGCTGAAAACCGAGGGCAATTTTAACAACGACATAGGTTTGCCGAGAACGCTGTTCGGACTGAACGACGGATACGGTGCGGCGGTTATTGAAATGGGTATGAGCGACCGCGGCGAAATATCCGTGCTTTCAAAGGCGGCTCACCCCGATTGCGCCGTGATAACAAATATCGGTTGGTGTCACATTGAAAATCTCGGAACGCAGGAGAATATTCTCGCGGCAAAGTTGGAAATACTTGACGGTATGGACAGCGAAAGCGCGCCGCTTATTGTTTGCGGCGATGACGAGTTCCTCGGAAATCTTTCGGCGGCGCAGACGGGTTCGCATAAGGTCGTGAAGTTCGGATTTGACGAATGTAACGATGTTCGCGCGACAGATATTATTCACGTTGACGGCGGCGAGAAATTCACGCTGAATTATTGTGGGAAAACCTATGGGGCGCAAGTTCCCGCAGTCGGCGAACACCATATACTGAACGCTTTGGCGGCTTTCGCTGTCGGGATAGAGTTTTCAATGACTGCGGAGGAAATCGTTCCCGCGTTTATGAATTACAAAGGTTCGGGTATGCGCCAAAAAATCGAAAAGCGCGGTGATGTCACCGTGATACTGGATTGCTACAATGCCTCTCCGACTTCGATGAAGTCTTCACTGAATGTGTTGTCAACAATGAAAGGCAGAAAAATCGCGGTTCTGGGCGATATGCTGGAACTCGGAGAGCAGTCAGCGGAGCTTCACGCGGGACTTGCGGAGCTTTCGGGGCTTGCGGACGAGTTTTTCCTGTACGGTCACGAAATGGCGGCTTTGAGGGATGAATTGAAACGGAAAAGTGTTCCCGTAACGCAAAGCGAGGACAAAGATGAACTTACAGGTAAACTGTTAAGCGAAATAAAAAGCGGCGATGTGATATTGTTTAAGGGCAGCCGCGGTATGAAAATGGAAGAAATAGCTGAAAAAATAGGTGGGATAGTATGAGTACTTGGATATGCGCGGGAGCGGCAATAGGAGCGTTCATTCTGACTTGGCTGTCGGGGTATTGGCTTATTCCTTTGCTTCACAAACTGAAATACGGACAGACAATACTCGATATCGGTCCGAAGTGGCACAAGGCAAAAAAAGAGGGTACGGCAACGATGGGCGGCATCGGATTTATAATTGCCGTGACTATATGCTTTACCGCGGGAATGATCTTGCTTGCCAACAACGGTGAAAAGTTTCTGGGCGAGAATAAGCCCGAATTTCTCCGTTCCGTTTCTGGAATGATAATGGCTCTTCTGCTCGGACTTATGGGTTTTCTGGACGATTTTATCAAGGTCAAGAAAAAACACAATGAGGGTCTTTCGTGGATACAGAAGGTTATTTTTCAGGTAATGATAATCGCGGCGTATTTTGCGACAATGTATATTAACGGACTTTCCCGTACTGTTATTACGTTTCCGGGCGGAGTGCAGTGGGATCTGGGATGGCTTTACTATCCGCTTGTCGGACTGTTGATTTTGTATATGGTCAACGCCGTAAATCTTACGGACGGTATCGACGGACTTTGCAGTTCGGTTACGACGGTTTATACGGTGATTTTCACGGTTATAACGGCGATACTTGGAATGTCGGGACAGCGGTTGCTCGCGTTCTGTGCGGCAGGCGGCTGTATCGGTTTTCTGACGTGGAACGCTCCTCCCGCAAAAGTGTTTATGGGCGATACGGGTTCGATGTTCTTGGGCGGTATAGTGTGCGCTCTGGGACTGGGCTGCGGGGCGGAATTTTTGATGGTTATCGCCGGAATTGTTTATGTACTTGAGGCGCTGTCTGTTGTTATACAATCAACGGTATTCAAAATCACAAAGAAGATGTACCACACGACAGAGGGCAAGAGATTGTTCAAGATGACCCCGATACATCATCACTTTGAGCTGTCAAACTGGAGTGAATTAAAGATAGACATAGTGTTCTCAATAGTCGGACTGCTGTTCGGTGCGCTTTCAATAGTATTTGCGTTTAATATGTTCGGTAAATGATATCAGGAGGACAAAATGCAGCAATCAAGAAATATTCCCGAAAGGGGGAAAACTCCTGCAACGGGAAATAATTCACAGCGCCCGAATGTACAGCGCGCGGGTGGCAGACCGCATAATACGCCCCGCCCGAATGGGCAAAGCACAGGCGCAAGACCGCAGACTGCTCCGAGACCGACAGCACAGCGTATAAACGGCAAAGCGCAGAGCATGCCGAATATCGCCGCAAAACCGAAGTCGGTAACAAAAACACAGGCAGCCCCAGTTCGCAAACCCGAACGAAAGGATACCTTGAAAAAAGAACAGGCTGAAACAATCAAGCGCAAGAAGAAAAAAGAGCCGAAAGACCCCAATCGTGTGCGTATTCTCAGCCTTGAAGGAAGAGTAGATATTCCGATGCTGATAATAACGCTTGTTCTGCTCGCTATCGGAATTACAATGATGTTTTCGGCAAGCCACGCATACTCTTATCGCGACAACAACGGCGACAGTTATGCGTATGTTACAAAGCAGATGACGGCGGCGGTTATCGGACTTGTCGGAATGATGCTTATGACAATGTTTGATTACCGTTTTCTGAGGCACGAATCAAAACATCGTCACATAACGGTTGCACACGTTTTCCTGCTTTTTACGATTGTGCTGAATTTTATGTGCTTTTTCGTCGGCATTGAAGCGGACGGCGGTCAGAAACGGTGGTTGAAACTGCCGGTTTTCGGTCAGTTTCAGCCGTCGGATTTCCTGAAAATTGCGCTCATAATTTTTATGGCGTACTATATCCATAAAAACAGCGACAGAATGCGTACATTTTACGGGGGTATTGTAAAACCTGTGCTGATAATGATACCTGTGGCGCTTTCCGTAATGGTTCAGAAGCACCTTTCCTGCTTACTTATCATATTTATGATTTTCGCGGTTATGATGTTTGTGGGCGGCGTTAATCTGAAAGAAGCTGTTCCGCTTGCTGTTCTGGTAATTCTGGCAATTTTTATCGCGGTAAGCGTTATTAAGGTGGGTTACTTCCAGCAGCGTATAGAGTATATGGATCCGCTTTCTGATCCGGGCGACGGTTCCTATCAGAACTATCAATCCGCGCTGGCAATAGGCTCGGGAGGTATCTGGGGCAAGGGATTCGGAAACTCCAGCCAGAAGTACTATTATTTGCCCGAGGCGCAGAACGACTTTGTTTTTGCTATTCTCGTGGAAGAGTTCGGCTTGGTTGGCGGCGTTTTTGTTATCACGCTTTTCATTATCTTTGTAATGCGCGGACTTTATATTGCCAGAAGAGCCGAGGATAAGTTCGGCTGTCTTATGGCAACGGGAATTACGTTCCAGATAGGTATGCAGGCACTTCTTAACATTGCAGTAAATCTCTGCTGTATACCGAATACGGGCGTGTCGCTGCCGTTCTTCAGCTATGGTGGCACGGCGCTTGTTCTTCAGCTTTGGGAAATGGGACTTCTGCTGTCGATAAGCAAGCGTGCAAAAGTAAACTGACGGGAGATTAAAAATGAAAGTAATATTCGCAGCGGGCGGTACGGCGGGACATATAAATCCCGCTCTGGCAATTGCCGACAAGATGAAACAGGTGTTTCCCGAAACGGAAATTCTGTTCATCGGTACACCAAACGGTATGGAAAGCCGTTTGGTGACAAAAGCGGGATATGATTTCCGCGGCGTGGAGATGTCGGGATTTCAGCGTGATTTTTCGCCGAAATCAATCGTCAGAAACGTCAAGGCGGCATACTGTTACCTTATTTCGGCGAAAAGAGCCGTGAAAAAGATTATCAAAGAGTTTAAGCCCGATTTGGCAATAGGCACGGGCGGATATGTTACGGGAACGGTGTTGAGCGTTGCGGTTGCTATGGGAATTAAAACGGTAACGCACGAAAGTAATTCCTATCCGGGCGCGGCTACAAAAATGCTGTCGGGCAAGGTGGATAAGGTATTGCTTGCCACGGATGACGCGAAAAAATATCTGAAAGACGTTTCACGCTGTATTGTAACGGGAAATCCGCTGCGAACAAATATTCCGATTGAGGAACGTTCTGCCGCCCGTAAAAGGCTCGGCTTGCCCGACTGCTTTACGGTTTTGTCGTTCGGCGGAAGTCTTGGAGCGAACAAAATAACAGAGGCAGTAGCGGAGCTTATCGCGTGGGAACAGAAAACGGGCGAGATAAATCACATTCATTCCTACGGCGGCAAGAACAGGGATCTGTTCCTTGACGCATTGAAAAATGCCAATGTTCACGAGAATAAGGAACATTTGGTTTTCAAGGAATATATCGATAATATGTACACATGTATGTGCGCGGCGGACTTGATTATTTCCCGCGCGGGAGCAATGACGATTACCGAGCTTACCGAAATAGGCAGACCGTCCATACTTGTGCCGTACCCTGCGGCGGCGGAAAATCATCAGTATTACAATGCGATGACTTTGGTAAATCAAAACGCCGCAATCCTCATTGAGGATAAAAACCTCACAAAAGCAAAACTTGTAAACGAAGTTTCGAGTTTATATTCGGACATGGGACGTTTGCGCCTTATGGAACAAAATGCCTCAAAAATGCGAAAAGCAAACGCGGCGGACAAAATCCTAAAAGAAATTGTTGACCTTTGCGGTGAGGAGAGTTTTAAGTAAAATATCACAAAATCTCCGTTTCAACATATTATGCTGTATGGTTGATACTGTATAATTGTTGAAAGGGTGATGATATGAACGAACCCCAAAAACTGATAGTGAACGGCGGGCGGCGTCTTGAGGGGGAACTTCGTGTTCACGGCGCGAAAAACAGCGCGTTGCCGCTACTTTCGGCGGCGGTGCTGGCGCACGGTGAAACCGTTCTGCACAACTGTCCCGCGCTTACCGATGTGGACGCGGCTTGCAGAATACTTACGCATATCGGCTGTAAATGCCGCCGCAGCGGAGATACCGTCACGGTGGACGCGACAAATGTTTTTGGCGGAGAAATTCCCGACAGTTTAATGCGCGAAATGCGCTCGTCGATTGTTTTTCTCGGCGCAATGCTGGGCAGGGCGGGGCGTTGCAGACTGTCGTTTCCGGGCGGGTGCGAGCTTGGCGCAAGACCTATCGATCTTCACCTTTCTGCGCTTCGGCAAATGGGTGCTGATATCACCGAACAGCACGGGTATCTTGATTGTGATGTCGGCAAAGGACTGCGCGGCACAAAAATAGTTCTGTCGTTTCCGTCCGTAGGCGCGACCGAGAACATTCTGCTTGCGGCAGTCACCGCAAAAGGCGAAACCGAGATACACAATGCCGCGAGAGAACCCGAAATAGTTGATCTTGCCGATTATCTCACAAAATGCGGCGCGAAAATTCGCGGCGCGGGTGAAAGCGTTATCGCCGTTGACGGCGTGGAACGCCTTGAACCGTGCGAACACAGCGTTATCCCCGACCGTATCGCGGCGGGAACGTATTTGTGCGCGGCGGCGATTACATCGGGCGAGCTGATACTCACCAACTGTTGCCCCGAACATATGAACGGCTTTTTGCAGGTTCTGGAAACAATGGGCACGAAAATCTACACCTACGGCGGCGGGAAAATGTATATCAGCGTCAAAAAGCGATATACTGCTCCACCCACAATACGAACAATGCCGTATCCCGGCTTCCCGACCGATATACAAGCGCCGTTTACCGCCTTGTGCGCTACCGCCGAGGGAACGAGCGTGTTCGTGGAAACGATTTTTGAAAATCGTTTTAGGCACGTCCCCGAACTTGTGCGCTTGGGCGCGTCAATTAAGACAGAAGGCAGAGTTTGCGTTGTACAGGGCGTAAAACAGCTTTCGGGTGCGAAAGTATGCGCGGCGGAGCTTCGCGGCGGTGCGGCGCTTGTTACGGCGGCGCTTGCGGCGGAGGGTACAAGCGAAATCGGCGGTTTGCAGTACATAGACCGCGGTTATGAAAATCTGGAAGGCGCGCTCCGTTCTGTCGGAGCGGATATAAAAAGAATATGATATTTATGCACGGATTTATTCCGGGAAAATAAAAAAGGAGAGTGACGGATATGGATAAGAAAAACGGCAGAGGAAATTTGTCGGATAAAGTTCCGGGAAACCTGCGTTCGGAGAGAATGAAGAACAGTCCGTCGTCAAAATCTCCCGTTGGAAAAAACGCATCTTCCAACCACGGTCAGAATCCCGTAAGAAATGTTCAGAATAATAACACACGCACTGTCGGACGCCGCGAAAAACGCAGGAATTACCGCGTAGGAAATTACGCGCTGTATTATGTTCTGATAATAATTGTTATTGTTATCGTATTTATTATTCTTGCGAACACGGTTCTGTTCAAATGCACCCGAATAAATGTTTCGGGCAATGTGAAGTATACGTCCGATGAAATAATAGAAAAGTCGGGACTGCAGATAGGTGAAAACCTTCTGAAAATAAATGTTACGGATGCCCGTGACAACATTGTGGATTCGCTTGCTTATATAGATGACGCGGAAGTAAAAAAGTCGTTTCCGACAAATATCAATATAACCGTTACCGAAGCCGAAAAGGCGTATTACATTTCAGAGGGCGGCGTTACTGCGGCAATATCCCGTAAGGGCAAGATACTTGAACACTGCGAGGCGGGGGATCTGCCAATTGTAAAAGGGTTTGAGCCTGAGTCGCTGGAAACGGGGAGATGGCTGAAATCAAAGACAGAGGGGAAGACGGAGCTTCCCGAGAGTATATTCAAAGCGGCAGATAAAACAAGTCTGAAAAACATTACAGAAATAGATATTACAGATAAGTTTTCAATAAAAGTTGTCGTTGAAAACCGTGTTATTCTTAATCTTGGTTCCGCAGATGAAATTGAAAGCAAGTTCCTCGTTGCTGTCGAGCTGATAAACAACCAGCTGGGCAAGGATGAATACGTTACTATATTGCTTTCCAACCCGGAGAAAGTTCCCGTGCAGAACAATTCCGTTCCGCAGCAGAGTAAGCCTGTTTCAAGCAGTTCGTCAAGCTCCGTTAAACCGACAGAGCAAGACCCCGAACCCGAAGTTGACCCCGAACCCGAAGTTGACCCCGAACCTGAAGTTGACCCCGAACCTGAAGTTGACCCCGAACCCGAGGCTGATCCCGAACCCGAGGTTGATCCAGAGCCCGAGGCTGATCCCGAACCCGAGGTTGACCCCGAACCCGAAGTTGATCCCGAGCCGGAGATACCTGCGGAGTGATATAAAACGTTCAGAAAAACTTGTTTAGGCAAATTACACGAAAAATGTCTGTCAATAATGATAAAATTATTTGAAAAATGGGTTGCAATTTAAATGTCAATGTGTTATAATTATAAAGTGGTATTATATAATAAGACGTAAAAAGCAGGAGGAGAGTTTGAATTATGGCTTTTGCGATTGATGATATTGATGATGGTTTCGATTTGACAGATGATTTTCAGATGAATACGAAAATCATGGTGTTTGGCGTTGGCGGCGCAGGCGGAAACGCGGCGGCGCACATGGTTGACAGCGGCGTGCTTGATGTTGAGTACGTTATTGCAAATACCGATGTTGCCGCATTGAGAAAAAAAGATGGCAGCAAGATGAAGCGTATCCAGATCGGACGCAAGACAACACGCGGTCAGGGCGCAGGCAACGACCCGCAGAAAGGTCAGGCTTCCGCAGAGGAAAACCGCGATGATATCGCTTCCGTACTTGACGGTGTTTCGATGCTTTTTGTTGCAGCAGGTATGGGCGGCGGCACTGGTACAGGCGCGGCTCCCGTTGTGGCTTCTGTTGCCAAGGAAAAGGGTATACTTACTGTTGGCGTTGTTACCAAGCCTTTCGATTGGGAGGGCGAGGCAAAAATGCAGATGGCTCTCGGCGGAATTTCCGAGATGAAAAAGTACGTTGACGCGCTTATTATTATCCCGAACAATCGTGTTCGCGAGCTGAAAGGTTCTAAACCAAAAGTTTCGCTTAAAGAGGCGTTCGGCGAGGTTGATGATATTCTGTGCAAGGCGGTTACGGGTATGATAAAGCTCCTGCAGGGCGACGGTTATATTAACGTTGACTTTGCGGATATCACAATGGCTCTTCACGAAAGCGGAATTGCGCATATTGCTATCGGTAAGGGCAAGGGCGACAACAAGATCGACGAAGCGCTTAACGAAGTACTTAACAGTCCGCTGCTTGAAACTTCTATTGACGGCGCAAGACGCGGCTTGCTGAATGTAAGCATTCCTTCGTCGTTCCCGCTTGATGAATTTGACGGTCTGTCCAAGGAAATCTCCGAGAAATTCAATGCGGACGCTAAATTCAAGTGCGGTATCGTATTTGATGATACATTGGCGGATGACGAGATGTCCTTGATTGTTGTTGCGACAGACTTTGCGGAAGAATCGGATCCCGCGGTGCTTACGGGTGTTTCTTCTCTCAATGTTCCCGTTGAAGGACCTACACCTGAGGAATCGACAGATTTCGAGCTTGAAAGAGATTCTGTTGGAAAGATGAACAGCAGTCCGTTTTCCGGCGGATTCAACGATTCGCAGGATATAGACACACTTCTTCGGAAGTTCAATCAGGGCAAAGATAACTAATTTAATACTGGACATAGATATTCCCTCGCGCAAGCGGGGGAATATTTTGTGTTTTTCTGAATATTTCAAGAAATCACCGAAAAAGACTTGCATTTTTTCCGATTTTGTTATACAATATAATATGTAGTATTGTTTGTTCCAAAAATATATTGATTACATATTTATTAAGAAAGGGAAAATGACAATGGACAAATTGGTGTCTTTCTTTAAAAATGTCTGGTTCAGACGAGCAATAGGTGTTATCAGCTTTGGCTATACTTTTTTTATGGCGTGGGTTGCGTGGCTGTGTTTTGCGTATTATTTGGAATTTGATAATCCTACGCCCGCTTTCGTTTTGTATCTGTTTATAAATGTAGCCGCGCTTGGACTGATGATCTTATCCCGCAAACAGACGGTAACGCAGGTCAACTCATATATCCTTCCGCCGATAATTTTCCTGGTTACTTTTTTCGGATTCGGAAACTGGTATATAGTGATACCGCCGATTGTGGTTATGGTGGTGCTGTTCTTTGTGAACACGTCGAACGAAACGCTTAAAACCGTTCTCGGAACGATGTATCTGCTGCTGTTTGTTATCGGAATTGCGGGGCATATAGGCGCGGAAATGCTTATGGGAAATCTCAACTTCCTTGGCCCCGATCTTTCAAAACGCGACGCCGGTTACGAGGTGGTATCGCAGTCGGGCGAATATCGTCTGGTGCGTTATCTGGAAAACACAACCGACCGCAATACAATGACCTATTACGTTGAATATACGGGCGATGATCACAAACTGCCAATGGGAACGGCGAAAAAGGTTCTTGGCTGTAAGTTTGTTCATACAGCAAGCTACACCGACCCAAAGCAGAATTTTGTTGAGTGG
>JALEQE010000115.1 GCA_022766825.1 Oscillospiraceae bacterium
GAGAGTAAATACTATAAGAATCTTGAACGTGTAGATGTGACCTGCATTGATGATAAAGGAAAGATTGCTACATCATTAGTTTATGCATCAGGCTCATACTATGAAGAACATTTTTATTGGAGCGTACAAGAAAGATGGCAACTTAGTAGGATTTTTGATGATGGACGAGGGATCAGTTTAAATTATTATTAATTTTACTAACGCAGGTCGGCTTATGCTGACCTGTACTTTTCGGAGAACACAAGATGAAAAAAGTACTCTGTATCATACTATGTATGGTTCTTGTTTGCGGATTGTTTGCATCCTGTTCGGTTGAGGAAAAATCGCTCGTTTCCGACAAATCCTCAACCGCCGAATTGTCAAATTCCGAATTATCCACGCCGACCGTCACAGAAAAAAATTACGAGGACGGTACATACACTCTGATGATTTATATGTGTGGGAGCGACCTTGAAACCAAATCGGGCGCGGCAACAAAAAATATCGCGGAAATGCTTTCAGCAAAGATTTCCGAAAAAACCAAAGTAATCATTCAGACGGGCGGCGCGAAAAAGTGGCGCAATTACGGTATTTCTCCTCAATACAGCAGCCGTTACGAGATAAGAAACGGCGAGCTTGTATTGATTGAGCAAACGCCGCCCGTTAATATGGGACAGTCATCCTCGCTTGAATCGTTTCTGCTTTGGGCGGACGAAAACTATCCCGCCGAACATAGAGGCGTTATCTTTTGGGACCACGGTGGGGGAAGTATTAAGGGTGTTTGCTGTGACGAGCAGTATTCGTTTGACGCGCTTTCCTTAACGGAAATTGAGACCGCGTTAAAAAGTTCCTTTGAGAATTGCGCCCGAAAATATGATTTTATCGGCTTTGACGCTTGCCTTATGGCAAATTACGAAACCGCCTGCGCTGTTGAGTCGTTCGCAGAAAAAATGATTGCGAGCGAGGAAAGCGAGCCGTCGGGTGGGTGGAATTATACCGCAGTTGCGGAAAGCGTCCTGACAGACGAGTTTTACGACAAGGTTCTTTCGTCCTATGCTGAAAAATGCGAAGCCAAAAATAAGAAAACGTACACGTTAAGCGTGATTGACCTTGAAAAGTTTTCGGATGTGAAGTCTGCCGTAAACGATTTTGTTGACGAAATCGGCGAAAAACCTTTGAATTCCGTGGCGCGTTCTGCGGGAAAGGCACTCTGTTTCGGGACAAATCAGCGCGACGTTTTTACCGACCTTATCGACTTATCGGGTTTTGCTTTGGCGGCGGAAAATAACGCGGTTTGTGAGGCTGTCGCGAATTGCGTAAAGAGCGTTTCGGGAGAATACCGCAAAGACGCGAAAGGACTGAGCGTTTATTATCCGTTAAACAGCGTTAAATCCGTTCAAGATTACCTTATGATAAGCGACGATGAGAATTACAAGGCGTTTTTGACAAAGAATTACTCCGACATATCGGATGGGGAAATATTTATCATAAACGGCGGTTCCGACGATAACGGTAAATTGAAAGTTCAGATAAACACGGACACCGTCAAGAATGTTATTAAGACTTCTTATCGATTGTATCGTATTGTAAGCATCGGAGAAAATCACGAAGTCGTATACGGAATGGGAGAGGACACGGACGTGTTTTTTGATGGCGCAAACGGTTATACTGCGGAGTTTGAGGGCTTTTGGGTAACGTTTAACGGTTACTATATAAATTATTCCGTTGAAACGGACAGCGAACAGTATACGGAGTTTTCTTCTCCCGCGAAAATCAACGGTGTTTTGTCGGAAATATGCTTTGTTTATGATAAAGAGAAAAAACAAATGAAATTGCAAGGATATTGTACTGTTGACGCGGAAATAAACGTTGTCGGAAGGCTGACGGATTTTTCCGTCGGCGATAAAATAACGCTGTTATATGATGACAGAACGGAATATGAAAAGAACCTTATCGAAGGCGATTCGTTTACATTTTCGGACAGCACGGATCTTTCGATAGAAAAATTACCCGAGGGGTATTATCAATATAATATGTATTTTTATAACGCTTTCGGCAATACTTATCGTTCGGATACCGCCGTTATTTACTTTGACGGAGAAAAAAGCGAAATAATCGAAATCTCACCCGATGAAACAACATATAATTAAGGCAGCACCGCACAATTAACGGCTAACGCCTTTGTCATTCGCTTGCTTGCATATTTTCCGTCATAGCGTTTTGCGCGAAGCGCATAATGCGTGCACAAAATTTCGCTTGACGGGCGCCAGCCCGCCTGCGCTCAATTTGTACAATCTGCCGAAAAATCTGACTGCGCAATCGCACGACAATAATTATGCGGTGCTGCCTTAAGGCAACCCCGCACAATCTCTGTGCGGTATTGCCTTAAATAATTACCAATATTATTTTCTAATAAAAAGCACGTTTGTTTAATATTCACAATTAATGTAAAATGTATGTAAAGTGTG
>JALEQE010000086.1 GCA_022766825.1 Oscillospiraceae bacterium
CATTTCGGCGCGGTTTGTGAACTCGCCGAAAATTGAACAGCCTCTCTCGCTACGCTCGCTCGGCTGTTCAATTTTCTTCCTTTCCAGTCGAGCGTAAATTCTATGAAAGGATGATATGGTCTTTACTATATCATACAAGGTAATTATATGATTAAAGAGGCAATAATCAAGCTGAAAAACGGAGAACATTTAGCTTACTCCGAGGCGGAGGAGGTAATGCGTGAAATTATGACGGGCGGCACAACACCCGCGCAGACCGCCGCTTATCTCACAGCAATGCACATAAACGGCGAGAACGTTGACGAGGTTTCCGCGAGCGCGTATGTTATGCGCGATTGTGCGGAACGGGTTTCGTACAGCGGCGACGTTATGGAGATTGTCGGAACGGGCGGCGACGGAGCGCAGTCTATCAACGTTTCAACGATTTCGGGTATCGTATGTGCGGCGGCGGGCGCGAAAGTCGCAAAGCACGGCAACAGAGCTGCGTCCTCAAAATGCGGAGCGGCGGATTGTCTTGAAGCACTCGGAATTAAAATAAGCGTTTCACCCGAGGGCTGCGCAAAGCTGCTTGATGAAGTGGGTATGTGCTTTATGTTCGCGCAGAGATACCACAGTGCGATGAAGTATGTGGGTCCCGTTCGCCGTGAAATCGGCATTCCCACGGTGTTCAATCTGCTCGGTCCGCTTACAAATCCCGCACACGCGAATTTACAGTTGCTCGGCGTTTATAAAAAAGAACTGCTTATGCCTATGGCAGAGTCGCTTGTAAAGCTCGGTGTAAAGCGCGGTATGTCGGTTTACGGACAGGATAAGCTTGATGAAATTTCGGTTGGTGCGCCCACTTCCGTTGTGGAATTTGAGGACGGTAAGTTTACCGAGTATGAAATCACGCCCGAACAGTTCGGCATTGCGCGTCACGATATTTCCGAACTCAAAGGCGGCGAACCCGCTCTCAACGCGGAACTTGCGCGCAAGATACTCAACGGCGAAAAAGGCGCGGGACGTGATGCGGTTTTGCTTAACGCGGGCGCGGCTCTGCACATTTACAACGGCGTGACTATCGAGGACGGAATTAAACTCGCCACGGAAACGATTGACAGCGGAAAAGCCGCCGAAACGCTTGAAAAGTACGTTTCCGTATCGAATACGCTTGAACGAGAGGGCTTATGATACTTGATGAAATAGCGGCGAAAACGCGCGAACGAGTTGAAGAACTGAAACAGGAAATTCCGCTTTCGGAAATCCGCGCAAGAGCGGAGCGTTTGCCGAACAAAAAGGATTTTCCGTTTCTGAAAGCCTTGTCGGGAAACGATATTTCGTTTATCTGCGAAGTGAAAAAAGCAAGTCCCTCAAAGGGCATTATAGCGGAAGATTTTCCGTATCTGCAAATCGCGCGGGATTACGAAAAAGCGGGAGCGTCCGCAATATCTTGTCTTACCGAACCGTATTGGTTTTTGGGCAGCAACAAATACCTGTTCGAAATAACCGAACAGGTGAAAATACCTGTTTTGCGCAAGGATTTCACGATTGACGAGTATATGATTTACGAGGCGAAAACATTGGGAGCGTCCGCGGTTTTGCTTATCTGCTCGATATTGAGCGAAAGTCAGCTGTCGGAATATCTCGAAATCGCACATTCGCTCGGAATGTCCGCGCTTGTCGAGGCGCACAACGAGGCGGAAGTCGAAACCGCCGTGAAGATTGGCGCGAAGATAATCGGCGTGAACAACCGCGATTTGAAAACGTTCACGGTGGACACGGGCAACTCGGCGCATTTGCGTGATTTAGTTCCGCGCGACCATGTATTCGTGTCGGAGAGCGGTATAAAAACCGCCGCCGATGTTGGCGGTTTGCGGAAAATCGGCGTGAATGCCGTGCTTGTCGGTGAAACGCTGATGAGAGCGGCGGACAAAAAGACGAAACTCGATGAACTGAAAGGTTTGAAATGAGCGTAAAAATAAAGCTGTGCGGTATGTTCCGCGAACAGGATATAGATTACGTCAACGAGGCAATGCCCGATTATATCGGGTTTATCGTGATGTTCCCGAAAAGTCACCGCAATATCGACCTTGAAACCGCTTTGCGCCTGAAAAAGCGGCTATCACCAAATATCAAGAGCGTTTGCGTTTCGGTAAACGCACCCGTTTCGGAGTTCGCGGAATACGCGAACAGCAAAGCGGCGGATTTACTGCAATTGCACGGAAACGAAAACGCCGAATATATCGCGGAGTTGCGACGTTTGACGAATGTACCGCTGATAAAGGCGGTTAAAGTAACCGAATTTTCGGACATTGAGAAAGCGCAGAAACTTGATGTGGATTTTCTGTTGCTTGACAGCGGAACGGGTTCGGGGAAAACGTTCGACCATTCGCTGATAAACCGTGAGAAAATCACAAAACCGTTTTTTCTTGCGGGCGGACTTACTCCCGAAAACGTTCGGCAAGCCGCGGTTGACGTAAATCCGTTCGGCGTGGATATGTCAAGCGGGATTGAAACCGATAAGGTGAAATCGCGCGAAAAAATACTCGCGGCGGTCAAAGCGGCAAGGAGCGTTTGAATGGATTTTACGCTTGTGTGCGCTGATAAACGTGATATTAAAGCGATTTTTCAGCTTAATAAGGAGATTGTCCGTGAATACGGAAATGTGAGCGCGAATAATTTCCGAAAGGTTATGAAAATAGTGTCAAGCGGAATAAAAAAGCACATTTCCGAGTATAAAAAAATAATCTGCGGAGAAGAAACGGCGGGTTATCTTTTGGTGACGGAACACCCCGACAATATTGAAATTGAGGATTTGTTTCTGTATCCGTCTTTTCAAAATCACGGCATAGGCACATCAATTATTAAGAATATAACGTCAAATTCTCGCAAGTCCGTAATTCTTTACGTTTTCGCGAAAAATGAAGGCGCAATGCGGTTGTATAAACGGTTGGGGTTTGAAATAGTCAGAACGGTTCGTGACGAAATTCACGAAATGATTTTTTATAATGTATCAGAGAAAGGATAATATGACAGGGATTTATTTCAGTGGAACAGGCAATACGAAATATTGCGTAACGCATTTTCTTGAAACTCTCGGAACGGAGAACAAACTGTACTCAATTGAGGATAGTGAGGCGGTAAAGGCGATTTCCGAAAGCTGTGATATTGTGTTCGCGTATCCGATTTATTACAGCAATCTTCCGAAAATCGTCCGTGATTTCATAGTGAACAACGGTTCGCTGTGGAGCGGAAAGAATATCTTTATTTTGACGACAATGGGAGCTTTCAGCGGTGACGGCGCGGGTGTTTCGGCAAGGCTTTTCAAGAAATTCGGAGCGAAAATAACAGGCGGTGTTCATATCAAAATGCCCGATTGTATCGGTGATGTCGGCGCGCTGAAAAAACCGCCCGAGAACAATCGTGAGATTATCAGAGCGGCAACGGAAAAAGCCGAACGTGCCGCGAAAGCGTATCTTGACGGAAAGCCGCCGAAAGACGGTCTAAACATATTCAATCATATAGCAGGACTTTTCGGACAGCGACTGTGGTTCAGCGGACAAACAAAGGACTATAAGCAAGACCCGAAAATCGACAGCGAAAAATGCGTCAGCTGCGGAACGTGTGAAAAGCTCTGCCCGATGAGCAATATCCACGTTGAAAACGGCAAAGCCGTCGCGGGAAACAAATGTACAATGTGCTATCGCTGTATGTCAAACTGCCCGCAGCAGGCGATTACAATTATAGGAAAAAAAGTTCTCGTTCAGTATAAATTTGACGATTATGACCCAAGGAAAGGAGCTTAAAATGAGCAAAGGAAGATACGGCGAATTTGGCGGACAGTATATCCCCGAAACGCTGATGAATGAAATTCACAAGTTGGAGGACGCGTATGAGCATTTCTCCAAAGACCCCGATTTTATTGCGGAGCTTGATAAACTCAACCGCGAATACGCGGGACGTCCATCTCTGCTTTATTACGCGGAGAAGATGACAAAGGATCTCGGCGGCGCGAAAATTTATTTCAAGCGCGAGGATCTGAACCATACGGGTTCGCATAAGATAAACAACGTTCTCGGTCAGTGTTTGCTTGCGAAAAAAATGGGCAAAACCCGTATTATCGCGGAAACGGGCGCGGGTCAGCACGGTGTGGCGGCGGCAACAGCGGCGGCGCTCATGGGACTTGAATGTGAGATTTTTATGGGCAAAACCGATACCGAACGACAGGCTCTCAACGTTTACAGAATGGAACTGCTCGGCGCGAAAGTTCACCCCGTAACCACAGGCACAATGACGCTGAAAGACGCAGTAAACGAGGCAATGCGCGACTGGACTTCCCGTGTTGACGATACGCTTTACGTTCTCGGTTCGGTTATGGGACCGCACCCGTTCCCGATGATTGTACGCGATTTTCAGAGCGTTATATCCCGTGAGGCTCGCGCGCAGATACTTGAAAAAGAGGGCAAACTTCCGACAGCCGTTATGGCGTGCGTGGGCGGCGGTTCTAATGCAATGGGAATGTTCTACAACTTCATCAACGATAAGGACGTTCGTCTTATCGGCTGTGAGGCGGCGGGTCGCGGTATTCACACGGGCGAAACAGCGGCGACTATCGCAACGGGTACGCTTGGCGTATTCCACGGTATGAAGAGCCTGTTCTGTCAGAACGAATATGGTCAGATAGCTCCCGTATATTCGATTTCGGCGGGACTTGATTATCCCGGAATCGGACCCGAACACGCATATCTGCACTCAATCGGCAGAGCGGAATATGTTCCCGTAACAGACGACGAGGCGGTAAACGCGTTTGAATATATCGCGCGTACGGAGGGAATTATCTGCGCTATCGAGTCGGCACACGCTGTTGCACATCTGATGAAGATTGCGCCGACAATGAGCAAGGACGACATAATAATCTGCTGTCTGTCGGGGCGCGGAGATAAGGACGTTGCGGCAATTGCGAGATACAGGGGGAAAGATATACATGAGTAACAGAATTTCAAAGGCTTTTGAGAACAAGAAAGCGTTCATAGGTTTTCTGACGGCGGGCGACCCGACGTTCGACGCGTCATACAACAACATTATGGCTCTGATTAACGCGGGCGCGGATTTGGTTGAAATCGGTATTCCGTTTTCCGACCCGATAGCGGAAGGCCCCGTTATTCAGGAGGCGGACGTTCGCGCGCTTAAAGGCGGTATGACTACCGACAAGGCGTTTGAGCTTGCCGCGAAAGTCCGCGCGCAGACGGATATTCCGCTTGTGTTTATGACCTATCTCAACCCCGTGTTCAAGTACGGGTATGACAGATTTTTTGCGCGCTGTGCCGAAATCGGTGTTGACGGACTGATTTGTCCTGATATGCCGTTTGAGGAAAAAGGCGAGGCTGACGGTTTCGCGAAAGCGCACGGTGTGTCGCTTATCTCAATGATTGCGCCGACTTCCGAAGAGCGTATCAAGCAGATTTCGGAAAGCGCGGACGGATTTTTGTACATTGTAAGTTCTCTTGGCGTTACGGGTGTTCGCAGTGAGATAAAAACCGACCTTGCGAGCATTATGGAAAGCGTGAAAAAGTACGCGAAAGTCCCCGCCGCGATTGGTTTCGGAATTTCTACTCCCGAACAGGCGAAGAAAATGTCGAACCTCGCAGACGGTGTAATTGTCGGTTCGGCAATGGTTCGGTTGGTTGAGAAGTACGGCGAAAATGCCGCTCCCGAAATCGAAAAGTATGTGAAGTCTATGGCAGACGCTGTACACAATAAATAAAGTGGGTTGATTTTGATGCAATAACAAACGTTACGGAAAAGCGGACGAAAACTGCCCAACGGAATAAAGAAACGAGGTATCACAAATGACCGAAAAAACCATAACCATTATATCAAACCGCAAGCACGTCGCAATAAGTATCTCCAATATACTTTACATAATTATGAATAAAAGAAACATTGAGGTGCACATAAACAGCGGGGAAAAATACTCGGCGAGAGTACCTCTCGGCGAACTCGAAAAGGAACTTGGCGACGGTTTCATCCGAGTGTCCCGCAGCTGTCTTATTGCGGCAAAGGCGATACACGATATTCAAAAGAAGATAGAGCTTGTCAACGGCGAGCGTCTTTCTTTCCCGCCGAGGAGTAAACGCAAGATAATCGAGCAGCTTTCAAGTAAGCGGAAAAAAATAATCAGCGGTTTTATAACAGAGGATGTTCCAAAAACGTTGGAGGAATTTCATCGGCATTATCGCACCTTTGACTTTATTCCTTTCGCTTTCACGGATATCGAAATGGTGTTTAACGACGAACGTCACGCGGCGGATTGGATTTTTCGCTATGGCAACGAGGCACTCGCAAAAATTGAGGGTGTTCCGCTTAAAAAAATGATAGGCAAAACCTTTGGCAGTATATTCCCTGATATGGATAGTAAGTGGCTGCGTATCTACGAGCGCGCCGCCCTTTACGGCGAAACTTTGGAAATTATAGATTACAGCCCCGAAATTGATAAGTACTTGAAAATAATTTGTTTTCCCACGTTTAAAGGGCATTGCGGGTGCATATTATTCGATATTTCGGAGATAAAATATACGCAGACAGGCCTCGACTCGGAAAAAGCGCTTATGCTGTATTTCGGCATTGAACCGTCCGAGAATGACAGCACAGAATAATTCAACTGCCGCACGCTTTTGGTTTCTTACTTTTGGAAATAAATGTAAGAAATTAAAGGCGCGCGG
>JALEQE010000090.1 GCA_022766825.1 Oscillospiraceae bacterium
CGACAGCATAGGAAAAGTAATGAGCAAAATAAAAGTTTGACATAGTATTTTGGGAGAGGAACGGAAATGGATAGTGTTCAGACGGTTACATACCAATGCCCGAACTGTAACGCGGCATTGGAGTACGACAACATACTCGGCGGTTTCAGGTGTTTTTATTGCGACAGCACGTTTTCGGAGAACGAAATCAAGAAGATTTTCGCCGAGCGCGACAACAAAGTAGACCTTGAAACGGAAGAACCCGAGCTTACCGAACAGCAGATGACCGATGAGGAGTTCACGGGGCAAAGCGCGCTTTATACCTGCCCGAACTGCGGCGCGGGAGTAATCTGCGATTCGCTGACTTCATCAACAAGATGTCACTTCTGCCACACGCCCGTAATTTTGTCGGGGCGTTTGTCGGGTGAATACAAGCCCGATGTTATTATTCCGTTTTCAACGACAAGAGAACAGGCGGAAGAAAAATTCAGAGATTTCGCAAAGGGAAAGTTTTTGTTGCCGAACGACTTTCAAACGGAAGTGCAGATAAAAAATATTTCCGCGCTGTATGTTCCGTATTGGCTGAAAAGCGGGCAGACAACGGCGCACCTTACCGCGGTAGGGCATACTGTTCGTTCGTGGACTACGGGAAACACTACATACGTTCATACGAAAGTATATGATGTTCAGCGTGACGCGGATTTTGTATTTGTTCGCGTGCCGTATGACGGCTCAAAGCGTATCGACGATTCGCTTATGGAGAGCATAGAACCGTTTGATTACAGCGGTATCAAGCCGTTTTCTATGAGTTACCTTTCTGGTTGTGCTGCGGAAAAATACGATGTATCAAAGGAGGAGGCGGCTCCGCACCTTGACGCGCGTATCGGTGAAGCCGCGCAAAAGGAAATTGTTCGTATGGCGTCGGTGTATTCCTCGCTTAACAGCGTTCAATGCGATATTTCGTATACAAATCAGCAATACGTTTATGCTCTGTTGCCCGTGTGGTTTTTGAACTATAATTACAAGGGCAAGGACTATGAGTTTGCTATGAACGGTCAAACGGGTTCTATGTTCGGCGAATTGCCCATAAGTAGCTCGAAAAAGAACTTTTTCAAATTGGGTATCTTTTTAATCGCGTTTATTATTATGATGTTGATTGGAGGGATATTCTTTGGTTAAAACAAATTCAAAACGATTTATTGCAATTATAGCGGTATTTGTTGTGATATTTGCGCTTTTCGCGTCTGTTCCGGCATATGCGGATGATCTGCTTAAAGCGTCCGGCAATGTCGGTGAACGGGTTGTGATCGCCGATTACGATAACTGCCTGACTGATTCGGAAGAAGCCGAACTTCTTGAATATATGGAGAAAACGGCAAAAAATGTAAAACTCAATATCGGTATCGTTATCACAAAAGACCTTAACGGAATGTCGGACAAAGCCTACGCGAATAATTTTTCAGATACGAATTTCGGTTACGGAAGCGATTCTATTGTGCTTATGCTTTTGAACACTTACAATGAACCGAAGTATAATTTATCCGTGGACTGGATTTCAACGAGCGGTTCGGCGATAAATAAGTTTCAGAAATACATTAACAACGACAGAATTTTTGACAGAATTTACGATGAAATGGGCGAACCTTCGGGAAATAAGTATGCTTACAATGAAACAACGCATACATACGGCGGTTACGATTATTACGGCGCTTGCAAAGAGTTTGTGAAGTGTGTAAAGCGTTACGGCGCGAGGGGTCTTGCGATAATACCCGTAATGTTTGTGGATTTTGTCACACATCATTTTATGATATTTGTTATTATTCTGGTGGTTTCTTTCCTGATAGCGTCGGGAATTACCAAGAGTAAGGTCAAAGGGTACAAGAGAAAAGCTCCGATAAGCGCGGCAAACTATATGGACAGAAGCGCGACGCGTGTTACCCGTCAAGTTGACAGATTTGTGCGCGAATATACGACAAGTCACACCAATTCAAGTTCAAGCGGCGGTCACGGCGGAGGACACAGCAGCGGTGGCGGAAGTCACGGTGGTGGCGGAGGTCATCATAGATAATGAAAACGGTTATTCAGAGAGTGGAACACGCGTCCGTTGCGGTTGACGGAAAAACGGTCGGCGCGATAAAAAATGGTTTTCTTGTGTTGTTCGGAGTCGGCGCGGAGGATACGGACGCCGACTGCGAGCGTATAGCGAAAAAGCTTCTCGGTCTGCGGATTTTCGCCGATGAAAATGGGAAAACAAATCTTTCGCTGAAAGACGTAAACGGCGAATTGCTGATTATTTCGCAGTTTACGCTGTACGCAGATTGCAGAAAAGGAAACCGTCCGAATTTTTTGCAGGCAAAAGAACCCAAAGAGGCGGAACGTATGTACGATTATTTCTGCGAATTATGTTCGCGAGAAGTTCACGTTGAAAAGGGAATATTCGGAGCGGATATGAAAGTGGAACTGTTGAACGACGGACCGTTTACGATTATATTGGAATAAGGCGATTTAATGATTTATCTTGATAATGCCGCGTCGGCGCCCGTTAATCCAAAGGCGTCGGAGGCGGCAATGCCGTTTTTGACGGGTAATTACGCAAATCCGTCCTCAATTCACACGTTGGGACGGGAGGCATATCTCGCGGTTACGGCGGCGCGTGAGCAATGCGCTGCCGCTTTGGGAGCGCGCCCCGATGAAATCTATTTTACGAGCGGCGGCACGGAGAGCGATAATCTCGCCGTGTTTTCGGCAATAGGAAACAATCCCCGAAAGTGCAAAATTGTCACAACGGAAATCGAACACCCTGCGGTGTTAAACGCTGTTCATCAAGCAGAAAAATCGGGGTGTGAGGTTGCGCTTATTTCGCCCGATAAAAACGGAATAGTAAGCGTTGAAAGCATTGCCGCCGCGATTGACGATAATACCGCGCTTGTTTCGGTTATGGCGGCGAACAATGAAATCGGAACGATACAGCCCATATCAGACATCGGCGCAATTTGCCGTGAACGTGGCGTGTTGTTTCACGTTGACGCTGTTCAGGCGGTCGGTAATATTCCGATTGACGTTCGAGAAATAAACGCCGATTATGTATCGGTTTCGGCGCACAAAATTGGCGGATTTAAGGGGAGCGGACTGCTTTTCGCACGCAAAAATGCGCCGCTATCTCCCATGGTTTTCGGCGGCGGTCAAGAGCGTGGAATACGTTCGGGAACGGAGAATGCCACGGGAATAGTCGCTTTGGGAGTGGCGATTGAAGATATTACGGCGAACATCAAAAAACGCGCCGAAAAAATAGCGCGTCTGCGTGATTTGCTTATCGGCGAGTTGGAAACAATTCCCGATTCACGTTTGAACGGAAGCCGAACGGAACGTCTTTGCGGGAACGTGAATTTCTCGTTTAAGGGAATTGACGGTGAAACGCTCGTTCTGAACCTTGACTTGTTCGGAGTTTGCGCATCGTCGGCGTCCGCGTGTTGCGCGGGAAAGCAGACGGTATCGCACGTTCTGAGAGCAATAGACGTCCCCGATGATTATATCCGAGGCTCGCTTCGTCTGACTTTATCCGAGCACAATACGGAGAAAGAAGTTACAGCCGCCGTCGGAATTATTCGTAGCTGTGTTGAGCGGCTAAGAGAAAATAATGGTACAAAACCATTTTGATATGCCGAGAAATAACAGCTCGAATTTGTGTGATAATGATAAAAAAGCAAAACAGAGCGGTATCGCACAATTACGATACCGCTCTGTATTAAGGCAACACCGCACAAAGAACGCCTTACGGCTTTGTACGGTATTGCCTTAAATTAACCGCTGATTGTTCTGACTTTTTACGATAACTGTCACAGTAAATCGTATGTTATCTGTTCCGAAAACGATTCGGTATTTTCTATGTACTTAGTAAATTCAGATTGATAAATATTCGCGGCATTTGCGTTTACGGCTATAATAACCACAACGACAATTACTACAATAAGTATAAGAGCAATGATTATAGGCAGTGTCTTTTTCTTTTTTGTGGGAGCGCGGTAAACTGCGCTAGTGTTCGGCGGGGTTGTGGATAATCCGCAGTATGGACAAAAGCTGGTGTTTATCGGAACCTGTTTTCTGCAATGAGGACACCACTTCATATTTGCCGCCAAACGCGGAGCGTGCGGTGCAGATGTATTCTGCGTAATAACTCTTTGCTGTGGAACAGCATTTGAGCTTGTGGTACTCGGCGCAGACGGTGTATTGACCGGTTGTTTGTATTCGGGACGGGCAACTGATGATACCGCGGCTGTCAAAGGCTCGGGTAGATCATTCGGCGGGTTATCGGGTTTATTCGTGATTGCAGGTTCTGAAGCGATCGGGGCTGGTGTGGGTTTTGGTTCTTCGGAAATCGTCTGCGGATTAAACTCTGTGATGACAGGAGCTTCTTCGGCGATAAAGGGTACTTCATCTTCCGTAAAGTCTGGTTCATCGGAAAAATGTGTGTCAAGTAGAACGGTCTGTTCCTCGACGACTTTCTCTGCTGTTTTTTCTGTTGCCTGTTCCTGTTTGGGAACTTTCTCGTGAATTACTTCATGTATTTCTTCCGCCTGTTGTATTGGCTGATGTGGTACTTCCTCGTCCATTGATGTTGCAAGGAACGCGTATGGGTCAAGGCAGATATCGGCATCAGGGTTTTCTTCCATTGAGTAATCCCCGACTACGCGAACGCTGTTATCGGAAATCGGAACAGATTCGCTGGACAAATCATCGCTCATAGAGAAATCAATGATTTCGCGGTCTTGTCCTTTGTCGGGTTCTGCTTGACGAATACGTGTGTTTTCCGTTACCGATATTGAAGGCATATTTGCCGCGGCACTGAAATTCGCCAGCTGTTCTGTGAGTTGCGCAAAATCGTCCGGTGTTGATTGAACGTTAAACAGCGAATCACTGTCATTGAACAGACCGTTGTTATTGTCCGAGTAGTTATTTATCTGCGAATCGTTATCGGAAATAACGTTGACACCGTCACCCGTACCTCCGAAACCGCCAATACCGAATGAATTAGCAAACGGATCTTTTTGTGTGTTGAACAATGGTATCCCGTTTGATGTTGTGGGAACATTGTTTTGCCTGTTTTCCAGAGCCATACCGCAGATCTCGCATTTTAACGGATTGTGCTGCATATGCATTCCGCAGTTCGGGCAGAACACCAGTTTTTCTGTAGTGCTGTCATTATCTGAAGCGGAATTGTCCTGGAGAGTTGCCTGAACATTCGCACCGGCATTAGAATTGTCATCGTTTCCGATAAGTTTCGGTTTTAGCGCTTTCCCCACTTCGTCCTCACTGAAACCAATTAGGTTCGGTTTAAGCGCATTGCCGCCGTCAAATGACTCTCCCCCATGAAGTTGTGGTTTCAACTCCACTCCCTCATTGTTTTCGTTTCCGTGAAGCTGCGGGGTAATATCGGAGGTTGTATCGTTATTAGTGTTGGTTGGAGCGGAAGCGGCGGTTGATGTCTGTGGACCGCTGTCGGTATTTCGTGGCGGAAGTCCGCTTTCCTCCAGCATTTCTGATGGTACGGGTAAGCCACATTCCAGACAGAATGAAAATCCTCTTACCAAGTTAGAACCGCAATTTTTGCATTTCATAACAAATACCATCTCGCTCTCATTGTTAATATACATACAGCTTTTCATAGCTGTCGCTGTAATGCGTCAAAGTGTTCGCGGAGCAACTCTCCATCGGAAAAATTTGGCACATTTACCGCTACTTTATATTATACAATAAAACGAAAAAAAAGTCAATTCATTTTGTAAATTTTGTATAAATAGCTAAACATAGACTGTAATTTTTTATTAAATTGCAGAGAAATATAGTCCCGCAAACACTCCTGCCGCGATTGCCATAACTCCCGCAACAACAAGGCACAGCACAATATGTTTCAGCGAATATTTCCGTTCGTTTTTTTCTGTTTCCTTGATTTCGATAACAGGGTTCGCAGGAACACCTGCCGTGCTTGCGGGAGTGTACGAGCCGTTGACTGCGGGAGCTCCTATATTGCTTGTCGGTATGGTGTTTGGCGTCGGAACAGCGCTTATTGTCTGATTGACAGGTACAGACGGAGTTGGAATAATTTGCGCATTTTCCGATACCGCGTTTTCGCTGATGTCAGTCGGCGAAGTTGCTACCGCTTGCAAGTTTTCGGCTGTAACGCTTACGGGCGTTTCTGTTACGGGAACGGAGGAGGCAACGGGTTTCTGACTTGCGCTGACAGCTGTGTTGCCACTTGTCGGCATACTTGGCCCGGAAAGTATTACCGCGTTTTGTTCCGCTCCGCAAAACGGGCAGAATTTTTCGTTATTGGTGATTTCTTTACCGCAATTTCCACAAAACATAATTTGTACCATCCTTATCTATACTTTTTGAGTTGTTAATCCGCCGTTATTGCGGACGTAATCGAACAGATATTGTTGAGCAATGCCCTCCGCTCCTTTTGCGCATTCGGGAAGCCCATCGGGATAAAATTCCGCCATAAGCCGCTTTACCCATACGTCTTTCGGGAAAGCGTCAAGCTTATGGAATGCGAACAACAGAACGCAGTCCGCGACTTTGTCGCCCACTCCTACTATCGTTTTCAAACGTTCCCGCGCGGGAACTAGCGGAAGAGCGTTTATTTCGTCAAAATCGATTTCTCCCGAATTGACGCGTTTCACCGCGTCCGCAATGTATCGCGCTCTGAAACCTGCGCGTAGCGGCGCGAGGTCTTCGGGCGTAATACCATACAGCTGATTTGCCGTGGGGAATGTGTAGCCGTCATCGGTTTTCCCGCCGAAACTCTCGCACAGTCTGTTTATTATTCCCGAAATGCGCGGAATATTGTTGTTCTGGGAAATAATAAAGCTTATAAGCGTTTCAAACGGCTCCTGCCGCAGTATGCGTATTCCGTGCGAACCGTCGCAGGCGGCTTTTAAAGTCGGGTCTGCCGAAAAACGGTTTATGTATTCGGAATAGTCGGTGGCGAGGTCGAAATAGTTTTCTAGAAACTCCCGTGTGTGGTCGCTTTCTATTGTGATTTCATCTCCGTTTTGAACAGTCTTAATTGGTTTTCCCGATACTATCGCGGAAAAAGCACCGCTTTCATCTTCTTTCCATCTAAAGCATTGTCCGCATAGGAATGTTTGTTTTAAATCGAAATTATTATTTTTGATTTTAATTTTCATTTTTTTCAAAAAACCCCTTGATAATTTACTTTAATTATAATACAATATATATAAGAATGCAAGTGTTTCAAGTGTTTTTTCGCAAAATTTGCACATTTTTGTCACTTTAAATACGGAAAGGAAAAAATATGAGGGAAAGCATACTTACAATTCCGATAAACGAGGTGTTCGAGCCGCGCGAGGGTTGTCCTATCTGCGCTATGCGGAATACGGTTGAACAGCACATCTGCGAATACATTATGGGCGCGGCTATGATGGAACCAGATGTTCGTATTGAAACGAACAAGCAGGGCTTCTGCCGTGAGCATTACAATATGCTTTTAAAGCAAAACAACCGTTTGTCGCTTGCGCTTATGCTGAATACGCATTTGGCGGAGCGGCGGGCGGATATGTTTAACGGCAAGGGCGGTCTGAAACGCTATTCAAAGAAAAGCGTTTCAGAAGAACAGACGTGCTTTGTGTGTTCAAAGGTGAATTGGGGCATTGAACATATGCTTGACACGCTGTTCAATATGTGGAACGACGAGGGTTTCCGGAAACTGTATTCTCAACAGCAGTATATCTGCATTCAGCATTACGATTTGCTTATGTGTCACGCGGTGAAGAAGCTGAAAAAGGATAATCTGAAAACGTTCGCGGAGGCTACCGACAAACTCGTTGACGAGTATATGAAAACGCTTAACGGTGATGTTCAGCAGTTCTGCGACAGTTTCGACTACCGAAACGCGAGCAAGCTCCACGATGATGATATGGAACACGTCAGAACCTCAGTTGAGCGGGCGATAGAGTTTCTTACTTCAAGAAAACCGGATATGAAAAAATAATTATAAATAGATAAATATATAGAACATAAGGAGAACAAATGGATATTTTATCAATAGAGAGTTCCTGCGATGAAACCGCCGCGGCGGTTATTCGTGACGGTCGGGAGATAATTTCCTCGGTTGTCGCGACGCAGATTGAGGAACACAGACTTTACGGCGGCGTTGTTCCCGAAATAGCGTCAAGGCGGCATTGCGAAAGCATTTGCGCCGTTGTTTCGGAGGCTCTTGAAAAGGCGGGTACGACTGCGGATAAAGTTGACGCTGTTGCCGTGACTTTCGCTCCGGGACTTATCGGCGCTTTGCTTGTTGGCGTGAATTACGCAAAATCGCTGGCGTTCGGGCTTGGAAAGCCGCTTATTCCCGTGCATCATATAAGGGGGCATATCGCGGCGAATTATTTGGCGCACCCCGAACTTGAACCGCCGTATATGTGCCTTGTGGCGTCGGGCGGACATTCGCATATTGTGGAAGTCAAGGACTACACGGAATTTTCCGTGCTGGGAAGAACCATTGACGACGCGGCGGGCGAGTGCTTTGATAAGGCGGCGCGCGCAATGGGATTTCCGTATCCCGGCGGCGTGTTCATTGACAACGCGGCAAAACAGGGCGATCCGAAAAAGTATCATCTTCCGAAACCGCACACCGAAAACCCGTATGATTTCAGCTTTTCGGGACTGAAAACAGCGGTTATAAATCTCATTCACAACGCAAAGCAGAAGGGCGAGAAAATTGACGTAAACAGCCTTGCAGCTTGCTTTCAGAAAACGGTAAGCGAAATACTCACGGACAAATTCATTGCCGCCGCGTGTGAAAAAGGATACAAGAAAATCGCACTTGCGGGCGGTGTTGCCGCGAACAGCGGCTTGCGCGGCAATTTGTCGGAAGCTGCCGAAAAGAACGGTATGCGCCTTTTTGTACCGCCGCTTTCGCTTTGCGGCGACAATGCCGCGATGATAGGCGCACAGGCGTTCTATGAGTTTCAAAAGGGACACACTGCGGACGAAAGCCTAAATGCTTACGCTACAATGAGTCTGGATAAGGTGAGATATTGATGAAGAATATAGTACTTATCGGTATGCCAGCTGTCGGAAAGTCAACGGTCGGGGTACTTACGGCGAAAACTCTCGGTTTTTCGTTTATTGATACGGATCTGATAATTCAGCAGAATACGGGCAGGCTTTTGCAGGATATAATCGACAAGGACGGACTTGACGCTTTCTGTATTGACGAGGAACGCGCGATTTGTTCGGTTTCCGCCCAAAGAAATGCCGTTATCGCGACAGGCGGGAGTGCGGTTTACAGCCGCGAGGCTATGCTTTTTTTGAAAAAGCATGGACTTGTGTATTATCTTTCACTGCCCACAGAGGAACTTTCAAAACGTTTGAAGAACATTAAAACGCGCGGTATTGCGAAACGTCCCGAAGATACTATCGAGGACGTTTTCAGACGGCGTGCGGAAATGTATAACGAATACGCGGATATTACGATAGACTGCTACGGAAAAACTGCCGAAGAAACGGTTTCCGAGATATGCGGGTATCATACGCTGGCGGGAAAAGAGGATTGAATTGAGCGAAGAAATTAACGAAGAAGTAATTGAAAACACCGATAATACCGGGAGAGAATCGCTTTTGCCCGATTTTAAGCGCGCTTGTCTGCGTATTGGTGCGATGATGATTGTGGTGTTTGCGGTTCGGTGTGTAAGCACTATTTTGCTGAGCCTTACCAAGCCGCTTTACAATGATTGGAGCAATGTCGCGAAACAGTTACTCGAAATGGTCGCGTCAATCGTATTCTTAAATGTTATACCAATAACGGCGGGTATTTTTATACTAAAATTCCCGCTGAAAAGCGGTGTTAAAGCTATGTATTCAAAACCGCGCTATTTCGGCCGCGCGCTTGGTATTTTCCCCGCAGGATACGGTCTGGCAATGGCGGTGGGAATAATTACTGTGCTTGTCGGAATGCTGTTTAAGAATACATCAATTGAGGAATCATTCAACGTTACAAGAAATATTGTTATTGTTCCGGATATGCAGAGCGCGGTTGTGTGGTTTATTCACGCGGTTATTGCCGCGCCTTTGTTCGAGGAATTTTGGTTCCGAGGAATGGTGCTGCAAACTCTGAAACCTTACGGAAACGGCTTTGCGATTTTCGTGTCGGGAATACTGTTTGGGCTTACTCATGCGAATTTGCAGCAGTTCTTTTTCACCTCGGTTATCGGAATAGTATTGGGTTATGTCGCAGTGCAGACGGGCAGTATTATCACGACAACTGTAATTCACGCTATGTTTAATTTCATTGCCGCGACTTCATCGCTGTTTTTGTCAAATTCATCCGTGCAGGACTATATATTGGAGATTGCTATGGGAAATAATCCCGAAAAATCTCCTGTTGTCGTGGCGTATATTATTTGGAGCGTTGCCGTGATGTTGTTTGCTGTTATCGGATTTATTATGGGAATTATCAAATTGGCGCATATAAAAAGATACCGTGTGCCAAAGGTTCAGACCGAGATATCAACAGGAAAACGCTGGGGTGTTTTCCTGCTTTGCCCCACCGTTATAGTAATGCTGCTTATGGCATTTGACACAATGACATTCCTTTTTGTTACAAAGAAAATTATGGAGCTGATTGTTGGTATATTCTATTGACATCCGGTAAATTTTGTGATATAATAATGTTGTAGAAAATGATAAATTCCTGTTTCAGAGGTGCTATTATGAACAGTAATCAAAACAATAATTCGCAATCCTGGACAGACCCTATTACAGGTGAAATATATCCCGGCGGAAATCCATATGCGTCTGTTCAGACCAATTCCGTGTCGCGTCCTTCCAATGTTCAGGTCAAGTCTTTTCGTGATATAGATAACGGACAGGTTCAGGAGGTACCTACTCCTATAATTGAACCTATGCAGAATGTTTATCCGCAGGCAAATCAGCAATACAATCAACAATATAATCAGCCGCGTATTCCAAACAGCAATGTCACTAAATTCTGTGAGCATTGCGGCAGCGTAATCGCGAAAGACGCTGTAATTTGTCCCGCGTGCGGATGTCAGGTTGGAAGCTTTCAGCAGGTACAGCAGTACCAGCAGCCGATTATCATAAACAATAACAATGTTTCAAACGCAAATGCACCTATTGTTGCGCCGGGTAAGCAAAAGGATAAATGGGTGGCGTTTTTCCTGTGCCTGCTTTTGGGCGAATTTGGCGCACATCGTTTCTATGAGGGAAAAACGGGTTCGGCTATTTTGTATTTATTCACGTTAGGTTTGTTCGGAATCGGTGCTTTTGTAGATCTTATCAGGATCCTATGTAAGCCAAATCCGTATTATGTTTAAGTCGTTTTTAATTCAATACAACAGCGGTCAGGTATCAACAATACCTGACCGCTTTGTCATATTCCGGAATTGTATGCTATAACAATAATAATTACACGATAGATAAAAATACCGCGCGGAGTTATCCACGCGGTATCTAACTATTTGATCGTATAAATCAGTAGCTGTAGGCAACTGATTTATGAGCCGGCAGGAAATCAATGGGATTGAGATATGTTCCTCCGACGCTGACACCGAAATGCAGGTGATAACCGTATGATTCACCAGTCGAACCTACATAAGCGATAAGTTCGCCCGCCGTAACACGCTGTCCGGGATATGCAACAACTTCGCAGTTGTGGTAATAATAGGTAGTGTAACCGCTGTCGCCCTGAATTATGACATAGTTTCCGCGTCCGCCGTTATAACCGTTATTAAAGACCGCAGATGTTACAACGCCGTTTTCCGCCGCGTAAACGGGTGTTCCGTAAGGTGCGGAAATATCAATGCCGTTGTGACCGTAATATCCGCCTTTCCACCATACGTTTTCCTCAATACAACCGCCGTCATAACCGCCGACAGGCCAGAGCATAAGTCCCGCTCCGACTGTCTGCTCGGGCGCTGTTGTGGTTTCGCGCGGTTTTGTTCCGACAGCGATAACTTCCGTGACGGGTTCTTTTGTAATGGTTTTTGAAAGTATCTTTCGGCTGATTTCTGCTCCGTTGATATAGGATACATTCGCCGTAACCGAACGTTCACCATACTCACCTTCGGTTTTTATGATCTTATTTCCCGAATAAACGGTATCATCGTCAACGTATTCCGTATCATATGCGAATGTTTCTGTATAGTGTTCTTCGCGGGTGACTTTGATGTTGAGGAAAGGCTCATCGGACGTTATTTTCAGTTTTTCGCCGGTGTAGAAGTTGTAATTCTCATCAAATCCGGGGTTCAGCTGTTCAAGCTCCTGAATTGTCATATCCGTTTTGTCAAGTACACTGCTCATACAGTCGCCGTCCACTATGGTGTAATATGTAGCGACTTTTTTGTTTGAGGTGAACAGTTTTATTATGTCGTCCTCGTCAACAAAGCTGTCTGAGAGGTACGTACCCTGGATATATTTTACCTGTTTATCAAATTGTACTGTTTCTTTGTTATTGTTGGTTGTGTATTGTTTCAGCAAATCTTCAAGTGTTTTGTCCAGTCTTGAGTGAGAAGCGAGCGTTCCGTAATATGAGTTGTCAAGATAAAGTCCATAGCCTTCTTTGACTTCTTTGCCGAGAAGAGCCAGCATTTTATCGGCAATCTGATATTGATTCAGCAAAGGTTCGTTTCCGACGACTTCAACTTCATAAGTCGGTTCAAAGCTGATTACCTCAATGCTGCTTCCCGTATAGTTGATACGGTTCTGCACCATTTTTTCAGCTTCGTTGAAAGAGCTTTCATCGTTTATATATCCGACAAAATCGCCGTTTACCAAAAGGCGCAGCGCGTAATTCTGATTGTTTGCGTAAGCGATGACATTGAAAAGGAATACGCAGGATACGATCGGAAGTCCCCAGTTCACCGCTGTTGCCAGCAGACCGCGTTTTCCGAACACGGTACGTCCCGCGGCTTTCAGCCATGCTTTAAAGCCGCCGCGGAAGCCTTCTTCCGCTTTCGCTCTGGATATTTCGGAAGCCGCAAGTCTTCTGACTTTGTTGTGTCGCTTGAACGGGCTTGCCAAAGAACTTCCGATTTTTTTGAAAAATCCGACGAGCGGTTCTTTTAAACGTGATAGTCCTTTGAAAATCATTGCGACAATATACATAATGCACATCAGTAAAAACTTTGCTGCGGCAACAAAAATGCTTACAAAATATTCACCTGAGTCTGACAATACGGAATAAATTCTGTTCAGCTTTGTTTTGATTGCTTTTATGAATACAGCCTGCTTTTTGGTGTCTGTTGTTTTGGATTTTTCAGTTGCCGCATCGCTTGCCGGCACTTTATTTTCTATATCTTCGGTATTGCTTGCCGCGTTTTCTTCGCCGACAGTCACAGTTTTGTTTTCTTCCTTCTCTGTGCTGTTTTTGGAAGTTTCATCGGTCACAGTCATTTTTTCAACTCCTTAACTATGTTCCTTTGTGTATTGCGAATATATATTGCGAAAAATTATTCGCCAAAAAATGTCCAATACAAATATTATACCACATTTGTAACTGTATTTCAATCTTTTTGTAACCGTTTTGTAACTTTTTACGAAAATTCGTAAATTTATAACAAAAAATCGCATGGATTTTCTGAAAACGGTTTGATTATCGGATTAAAACAAAAGGGCGGAATATAATTCCACCCCTTAAACGATCGTTATAAAATGATTATGCCCTGCGGCATATTGCCCAAAACCGTACTTTTATAATTTAAACATTGTTCTGAGCTTTCGGGTACAGGTTGATTGGATTACTCGGCAAATTCGCTTTCAACCAGTTTTACCAGACCGTCAACCGCAAGCTGCTCATCGGAACCGTCAGCGATAATGCGGATTTTCGCGCCGCCGACAATACCGAGCGAAAGAATACCCAACAGAGACTTTGCGTTTACTCTGCGTTCCTCTTTTTCTACCCATATAGAAGACTTGTACTCATTTGCCTTCTGGATAAAGAATGTTGCAGGTCTTGCGTGTAAACCAACCTGATTTTTAACTTCGATGTCTTTCATGCACATAAACATCAACCTCCATATAATTCTGTTCAGTGAGACCTTTCTTAGGAACGCACGGCGCCACCTGACTGCGCGCATACCTTCCCGGTTCTCTTTCTGTAATAATTCTACGCCTAAAACCATGGTTTAAAGAGAAGTCGGTTAAGCCCGAAATCTCGCCGTAATGTCTAATATCTATGATCGGCGCTTTCTCCTTCATCTCTTGATTAACAGTATAGCCTAAAAAATCAATTTAGTCAACAGAGATTTGTAAATTTTCCGAAAACTCAGCCTAATTTCTGTTTTTTGCCGTATTTTATACGAAACCGCGCTGTTGAATTTGTTTAACCTGCACAAGAAGTTTTCAACAATTATATTTGCTGACACTAACTTATATTTTGTGTTACAGTCAGGCAAAGTTTTTTGGGAATACTGTCTTGGTGATCATTCCTATTATGTATGAAAATGTCGTATTATATCCTGAAAAAATAATCAAATATGTGTTTATAAATCCAAAATATTCCAATAATAGCACCGAAAACAATCGGGTAATCCCGACATAACGAAAGGAGAACACTATGAAAAACTTACTTACGATACTTATTTTAATACTTGGAATCGCGGTTTTAACAGCGTTCGGAGCGTTCCGGACGTTTTCCTCAAACTGTGGTGAGGTATACGGAAATGTTCTAAGACTGCATATTCCCGCGAACTCCGACAGTGATGAGGATCAGGCTATAAAGCTGAAGCTGCGCGATTTGCTTTTGGAAAAATACGGCGAAGAACTTTCTGCCTGCGGAAGCCTTGAGAATGCCGAAAGCCGCGCTGAGGAGATCCTCCCGCAGATTGAACTTGCCGCAAACGAATTTCTGCACGAAAACGGTTTTTCCTACGGCGCAAAGGCAGAACTTACCGAGATGTGGTTCACAACGCGCGAATACGACAGATTGATACTTCCTGCGGGTAAGTATAAGGCTCTTCGTGTGACGCTTGGAAGCGGTGAGGGGCATAACTGGTGGTGTGTTATTTTCCCTCAGCTGTGTCTGCCTGCAGTTTCCGAAATCACACAGGAAAACGATGAAAACGAGGACGAGAATGCGGAGAATATTCTGGAAACATTCGGAAAGCCACAGAAAATCACGGTAAAATTCGCATTGTATGAGTGGCTTGAAAAGCTTTTTTCCTGATATATCTGAAAACACGCTTGAAAAATCTGTTTCAGTATAAATGATTGGTAAAAATGCACAAATAATATGCTTTGAAATGAATGAAATTGACAAAATTTTTTAAATATAGAAAAAAGCCCTTTTCATATTGAGAATTTTGTGATAAAATATAAACAGAGTATTATAGTTGTAATGATCGGCTGCAAATCATCTTTACAGAAAATGCGGTCGAGGCGTCGGTAATCCACGCCGGAGAGGGGAAATTATGTCACAGATTATTGCGGTAACAGCCGGAAAGGGCGGCACGGGAAAGTCCACAACATCTGCAAATGTCGCTACGGGGCTTGCAACTCTCGGTCACAAGACATTGCTGGTGGAATTGGATTTCGGACTTCGTTGCCTTGACATTATGCTTGGCATTAAGGATAAAGTAAAGCATGATATCGGCGAATATCTGGAGGGAAAGATAGATATTCTTACGGCGACGACAAAGGTTGACAGAGTCGATAATCTATACCTTGTCTGCGCCACCAGAAACCCGTTCATTGATATCAATCCCGAAAAAATTATGGGCGTCTGCGAGGAAATGCGTGAGCATTTTGAATACATAATTATAGATACGGCAGGTATCGGAAGTTCTGTATTCAGCGTTATCAAAGCGGCGGATCTCATACTTATGGTAACAACACCCGATACGGTATGTGTCCGTGATGGTCAGATGCTGTCGGATTTCCTGTATGTAAAGAATTGTATCAATCAGCGTCTTGTTATCAATAAGGTAAGTCCCAACTTCAAGGGTGAGGATATTCTTTATGATCTCGATGTCGTTATGGATACTGTCGGTATTCCGCTTATCGGTGTCGTTCCCGAGGATGTCAACATCAAGATCTGCGGATCAAAGGGTCTTGCGTTGCCCCCGTCGTGCGGCGGTTACATGGCATATACGGCTATTGCCAAGCGTATTGAAGGTCAGGATGTGCCGCTGACAATTAAAATTGACTGATTACTCTGTAGGAGTTTATAAACAGGGGGGGCTTTATTTTATGAACATCGCTCTTATAGCTCACGATTCAAAAAAGGAGCTAATGGTTCAATTTTGCATTGCATACTGCGGTATTCTCAGCAGATACAATATTTGTGCGACCGGTACAACCGGAAAGCTGGTTTCGGAAGCAACCGGACTTCATATTCAGCGATTTATGAGTGGTTCTCAGGGCGGCGATCAGCAGCTGGCGTCAAGCATAAGCTGCAATGAAATCGACTTGCTTCTGTTTTTCAGAGATCCGCTTACGGCAAAAGCGCACGAGCCGAACGATATCAATATTCTGAGGCTGTGCGATGTGCATAACATACCGTATGCGACGAACATAGCTACTGCCGAAGCGCTTATTCACGCGCTTGAACGCGGCGATCTCGATTGGCGCGAATATATGCGGTGAAATTGTATTGTATTTTCGGAGTGCGCCTTATGGGCGCACTTTTATTTTGTAACCTGAGGTGAAAACGGTGCTGATAACGTATGACGGCATAGTAATAGGGCGGCGGGAAATCGGCGAAAACAGCTGCTTTATCGATATCCTTACGGACGAACAGGGAATAGTCGAGGCAACCGCGCACGGTGCGAACAAGATAAACAGCAATTTGCTTTCCAGCGCGGCATTGTTTTCCTATTCAACGTTTTGCCTTAATAAAAACAAACTACGGTATACTGTAAACTCGGCGAAACCCAAATACAGTTTTCACGAAATAGGCGCGGATATTGAAAAGTTGTCGCTGGCATCGTATTTTGCGCAGGCGGTGAAGTTCTGCACGCCGTCCGAGCAAAACCTGACGGAAAACAGTCCCGACAGTCACGTTCGGTTTTTAGCGGTTGCGCTGTATGAGATTCTGCACGCGGGAGAAAATCGTTCGCTTGCTGCGGTAAAGGCGGCGTTTGAGTTGAGATACAGCGTTTTGCTGGGGTTCGCGCCGAATTTGGTTGCTTGTCACAATTGCGGACATTATGATTGCGAGCGGGGAATGTACTTTTTGCCGCAGAAATCCAAGCTTGTCTGCGCGGATTGCTTTAATCCCGATTTTGAGGGAGAACGTGTTTTGCTGTTTCCCGAAACGCTTTTCGCTATGAGGAATATCGTGTTTTCGCCGCTTGAAAAATGCTTTAAATTCACGATTGGCGGGAACGGGGAAAAACAGCTTGCGGCGATTGCGGAGGATTATTTTCTGTACCGCACGGAGCGGACATTTTCCGCGCTTAAATATTACAACGCTATGATAAAATAAAGGAGAAACCGATGGATAAACTCGGCGCGATTTTCAAAAACAGAAAAGCGGTCTTTTCAAGGCTTGCCGAGTTCGGATTTAAACGTGACGGTAATGCTTATCGATACACGAAAACATTGCCTGAAAGCGGCTTTGAAATGACCGTAACGGTGTCGGACGGCGGGGAAGTGTCGGCGGTCGTTGTTGATCCCGATACGGGCGAGTATACGCTTCATCTGACCGACAGCGCGGGGAGTTTTGTGGGAACGGTTCGCGATGAATACGAATGTACGCTGAACGAAATCGCCGACAGCTGTTTCGAGGCGGACGTGTTCAAGGCAGAGCAGACAAAGCGGCTTATTGAGTACGTTCGTGAGAAATACGGTAGGGAACTTGAATTTCTTTGGGGTAACTTTGACGGAAACGCGGTTTGGCGGCGCGGCGATACAAACAAGTGGTTCGCGGCGGTGCTTACCGTATCGCGGCGCAAACTCGGACTAAACTGCGATGAACTCGTTGAAATAATCGACTTGCGCGCTCTGCCCGAAACAATAACGGAGCTTGTTGACGGAAAGCGGTATTTTGGCGGATGGCATATGAACAAAAAGCATTGGTATACTATTATACTTGACGGTTCGGTGCCGTTTGAGGAACTTTGCCGCCGAATTGACGAAAGCTATTCGCTTGCGGTGAAATGATATGAGGTAACTTATGAACAAATACTATAAAAAACTTGAATTGGATAAGATATTGGAACTTCTGGCGGAGCAGACTGTAAGCGACAATTGCCGTGAAAACGCGTTTAAAATCAAGCCACAGACTGATTTTGAAACCATTACGCGCGAGTTGAAAAAGACCGATGACGCTTTTACGCTGTCCGCGAAATTCGGAACGCCCTCGTTTCGCAAAATCAAGGATATTTCGGGTTCGCTGAAACGCGCGCAGACAGGTTCAATGCTGTCGTTCAAGGAACTTCTTGATACGGCGGCGGTATTGCGACAGACGGCGGCGCATTGCGATTGGTATTCGCAATGCGAGAACGTTGAAAATTCGCTTGCGGAGTATTTCAAGGGGCTTGTTCCTGTGAAACCGCTTGAAAAGCGCATTTCCGAGAGTATTATTTCCGAGGAGGAAATGTCGGACGGCGCAAGCGCGGAACTGTCCTCAATCCGCCGCAGAATTGCGCGTCAAGGGCAGAATATCCGTGATAAGCTGGACGGTATGATTAAAAACAAGAACACACGTTCCTATTTGCAGGACGCAATTGTCACAATGCGTGACGGTCGGTATGTCGTACCTGTTCGCAGTGAGCATAAGAATGACGTTCCGGGTCTTGTACACGACACTTCCGCAACAGGGCAGACGTTCTTTATTGAGCCTATGGAGGTTGTTGAGGCAAACAACGAAATCCGTATTCTCAAAGCGCGCGAACAGGCGGAAATCGAACGAATAACGCGTGAACTGTCCGCGCAGGTGGGCGAGAATGCGGATGCAATTTCGGAGAATTTCCGTTTGTCGCAGATACTCGAACTGTATTTTGCGAAAGCAAACCTCGGTGCGAAAATGAAAGCTGTTCCCGCGAAAGTCGTGAACGAGCCGAAAGTTATTCTGAACAATGCCCGTCACCCGCTGCTTGACTGTGACCTCGCCGTTCCGATAAGCGTGGAAATCGGCGACAAATACGATTGCCTTATCATTACGGGACCGAACACGGGTGGTAAAACGGTCGCGATAAAGACGGTGGGACTTCTCGTTCTGATGACGCAGTGCGGTTTGATGATACCCGCGGGCGACGGTTCGGTTATCGGCTGTTTTGAGCACGTTTTTGTTGATATAGGTGACGAGCAGTCTATCGAGCAGAGCTTGTCAACGTTTTCGTCGCATATGACAAACGTAATCAAGATACTCAATTCCGCGGACGAAAATTCGCTTGTGCTTATCGATGAATTGGGAAGCGGAACAGACCCTGTTGAGGGCGCGGCGCTTGCCGTGTCGATTTTGACGCAGCTGAAAAGTTACAGGGCGAAAGTGCTTGCAACAACGCATTATCAGGAAGTCAAGATGTTCGCTTTGGAAACGGACGGCGTGGAAAATGCCTCGTGCGAGTTTGACGTTGAAACGCTGAAACCGACTTATCGGCTTATTGTGGGCGTTCCCGGAAAATCAAACGCTTTCGCGATAAGTAAGAAACTCGGAATGGACGAACGTGTTATTTCACGCGCAGAAGAGCTTGTCAGCACGGAAAACCGCCGTTTCGAGCAGGTAATTGACCAATTGGAGCAGTCACGCAAGGAACTTGAACAATTGCGCGAAAGTATGGCGGTATCCGAACGCAAC
>JALEQE010000105.1 GCA_022766825.1 Oscillospiraceae bacterium
AATTTTGAATTTATAACAATCAGTAAAAAAAACAACTCCGAAAGACACTTTGCATCGCGCTTTCGGGGTTCTTTATATTTGGTTGCGGGAGCTGGATTTGAACCAACGACCTTCGGGTTATGAGCCCGACGAGCTACCGAGCTGCTCCATCCCGCGATATATGTCAACAGCTGTTTGCTGTCAACATATAATATTATATCACACAATAACACATTTGTCAAGGGGTTTTTAAAAAATTTTTCAGTCACCGAAAGAAATACCTATATCGCGCGCTGTTCTCACCATATTGCAGTCTTCCGTAACAAATTTGGTTTTCATAGCAACGTCACCAAGCGGGTTTTCGGTAATTTTACCGTCAACCATTGCAACGGTGTATCCGTATTTTTCTTCTTTCAGCAATCTTGCCGCGTGTGCACCGAATTGTGTTGCAAGTACGCGGTCATATGCGGAAGGCGAGCCGCCGCGCAGAATATGACCGGGTACAACCGTTCTTGTTTCAAGTCCGGTTTTTGCTTCAATGGATTTTGCAATACGGGTAGTTGCGGTAACTTCACCGCGTTCAGCACGGGCTTTTGCACGTTCTTTCTTCTTCATTTTGGCTTCTTCAATGTCAAATGCGCCCTCAGCAACAGCAATTATTGAGAATGCTTTTCCGGCGTCAGCGCGTTTCTGACAAGCTTTCGCGACCTTATCAATATCAAACGGTATTTCGGGAATTAGTATGATATCTGCACCGCCTGCAACACCGCTGTATAGGGTCAGCCAACCCGCTTTGTTTCCCATTATTTCTATTACCATTATTCTGCTGTGTGAATTTGCTGTTGTGTGTATGCGGTCAATAACTTCCGTTCCGATATCAACAGCAGTATGGAAACCGAATGTAACATCTGTTCCAAAAATGTCGTTGTCGATCGTTTTGGGAAGTCCGATAACGTTTAACCCCTCTTCCGAAAGCATATTTGCAGTTTTGTGAGTTCCGTTTCCGCCTAGTGTGAACAAGCAGTCAAGCTTTAAATCCTTATAGGTCTGTTTCATTTCCTTGACTTTATCGACATTATCGTCCTCAATAATCTGCATCATTTTGAAAGGGGTGCGTTTTGTGCCGAGTATTGTACCGCCGGTTGTAAGAATCCCTGAAAAATCCGATGGCGACATAGTTTTGTATACTCCATGTATCAGCCCGTGATATCCGTCGTGGATACCGATTATTTCCACCTTGTCCTCTCCGAATGCTTCATATGTTGCTTTTGCAACACCGCGAATTGTGGCATTAAGTCCGGGACAGTCGCCTCCGCTCGTAAGAATACCGATTCTGAGTTTTGCCATTGATTTATACCTCCATAATTTTATTTTCACATATTTCCGAAGTTTTCTGATAACTCTACGCGGTTATCAGATCCTGTGAAAAATAAGATTTTCATACAGAACATTCGTGATGACAGCCTGTCCTGATATTTTTCCTTGATTTCGTCAATATCAAGATTGGTATTGATAATTATTGGCAGCTGACGATTTTGCCGCGTGTTAATGATCTCATAAAGCATTGAAAGACACCAATCCGTTCTGTTTTCTGCTCCGAGATCATCCATTATCAGAAGATCGCTGTTTGTAACCAGCGACAGCGTGTCTCCTTCGGATTTGTTATACTGTTCATTCTGTATCATTCGTATAAGCTCCGGTACAGAGCCGTAAACAACACAAAAACCTTTTTCAATAAGTTCATTTGCAATACTGAGTGACAAATGAGTTTTTCCCAGTCCCGTATTGCCAATCATAAGAATACCCTTGCCTTTACCGTTGAAATTATTCGCAAATTTCTTGCAGTATTCCAGATTATCGCGCATTATCGCTTGAGGTGATATGTTATCGTCGCCGTTTGCTTTATTGTTATAAAGGCTGAGATCAAAATTGTCAAACCTGCTTTTTTTCAGTGGCGCTTTTTCATTGAGCTCTGCCGCCGCCATTTCATTGGTAATCCTGCAAAGACATTCGCACCATTCGTTTCCTGTATTACCGGTATCCTTGCATTTGCGGCAGGAGAATATAGGATCCAGATAATCGATAGGATAACCGTTTGTTACCAGAAGTTCGTTTATCCTTTTTTGCGTTTCCTGGTTTTTTTCGGTAGCCGCATTTAGCATGTCATTTGCTGTTGGTGTTTTATCCAGCATAGAATTAACGATATCAGTCATTGTCTGCGCCAGAGTTTTTTCAAGTATTTCGTATTCGGGTATTTTATTTATTATTTCACTGTGTCTTTGTTCTTCAAGCTGTTTATTGCGGTATCGAATGTCTGAAAGCTTTTTCAGAGCGGCTTCAAGATATAATTTATTTATTCTCATATAATGACTTCCTTAATCACTGTTTTTGTAGTTACTCATAATTCGCGATTTCAGCCTTTCGGTGTCAAAAGAGGAACTTTTTCCCGAAGTAGTCGTTACAGGTCGCTTTGATGAAGTCTGATTTTTGGTGTTTGTAGCATTTTTATATTCGTTGTCTGATTTTTCTACTGCCTGCGGAGTTGTTATTCCGTTGTTTTTCCAATTTTCCAGTATTTTGTTGGCGTATTTGAAATTCCAGCTGCCGATAGCGTCAATCGTTTTGTTGTACGCAATCATTATCATTTCATTGCTGAATCCCCAGTCAATCGCCCAGGTTTTTATGAATGTACGGTTGCTTGCGGAAAGAGCAGAACTCAGTCCCAAGGCTTCACAGATACTGCTTTCTACAGCTGACTGCTTTTCCAGACTTCGTATTTTTTCGTCAGCAAGCTTTACGGTCATAATTTCCTCGTTAACCCAATTCTCTGCAACCTTTGATATGTACTGTGGGGTTGCTTTACCTATTTTAAAACAATACCGGAGCAGCATAAGAGATACTTCGCACGGAAGTCCGTAATGAGTTGAAAGTTGGATTATCATTTGACGTTCGCTGTTTTTTAAAGGGCGCGAAAACATTTTTTCCGCTTCCGAGAACAGCATTTTCATTTCGGGAGAATTATGTAATTCCTGTGCTATTTCACCGTTTGAAATAACGACTGGCTTTGCCTGTTTAATGTTTGGTTTATTTACGGACGCGGTGTCGGGGGAATCCGTATCGGTGATTTGCCGATCAGTTTTCTGCGACTGATTTGAATCCGCAGAAAGCTCCAGCTTATCATCTGTGCTGTCAGCACGGATAATGCCGCGCTGAACCCAGAACAACGCCGCGTCTTCAAGCTCGCTGAATTCATCAAAGCCAAGATCGTTTTTCAGTCTTTGCTCTGTAATCGTTTCTCCACCGTGCCTCAGCAAATATAGCAGCAGTTTTAACGAATTACCGCTTGCCAGTTTTATATAAGTGTCTACAACGCTTGATGGTACAGCAAATACTTTGTTCCATTCTCCTGCGTTTAATGAATATTCCATTTTATCCCCCGTTTAATTGTGCTGATTTTTTGGTTTTCGTTCAAAATTTATTTTCTTTGCTAATAATCCCAGAGTGTATCGTGCAATCCAGACAACAGCGACAAGTATTCCCAGAATAATGAATTCCTTGCCTGAAAGGGGAACCAGATAAAACAGATTCCTCAACTGTTCCGATATGGCGGGAATGATACAAAATGCTGATGCAAATACAATAAACATCACCATACGTATTTTGTTGAAGGGAATACAAACACTCCATAATGCTCCAAAGCAAGCAGCTCCTAAAACAAACGTTGCAAGCGTTGAAGTTTCAACGGCAGGGATATTAAACACAGCTTGCGATACGATAACCAGTCCGATTCCGATTGTGGCTGAAAGACCACCGGGAGCGGCTTTTCGCATAATGTTACCGATGAAGCTTCCTTTTACGAGGTTATGGTTGGGTTCAAGGGCGAGCAGAAACGACGGTGCGCCAATCGTCAACGCTCCGACAAGCGTCATCTGAATAGGTTTGAAAGGATAAGTATACGGCAGGAACAGGAATGCAACTGCCAGCAGAAATGCAAATATGGTCTTAACAAGGAACAAAGATGCAGAACGCTGAATATTATTTATACAGCGACGTCCTTCTCCGACCACTAATGGCATTGACGCAAAATCGTTGTTCATAAGAACTATCTGAGATACAGCTCTTGCCGCGTCGCTGCCGGCTTGTACGGTTATGGAGCAATCTGCCTCTTTTAGAGCGGGAACATCATTAACACCATCGCCTGTCATTGCCGTTTTGTGACCGTTTGCCTTCAGCGCTTTTATAATGGCAAGCTTCTGATCCGGAGTAACTCTGCCGAAAACAGAGTATTTTTCAACTATACCCGGAATTTCCTCATCCGCTATCTTTCCCATATCAATATAATTTCCGGCGTTTTCAAGACCGGCGCGCGTTGCTATGGTTGAAACTGTCCGCGGATCGTCTCCCGATATTACTTTCAAAGCAACGCCTTGTTCTTTGAAATATTCAAGCACTTTCGGTGCGGAAGCTCTTATTTTATCTGACATAACAATTATTGCTTTCGCATTTGTGTTTTCGGGGAGAGAGTTTTCGCCGAGAGGTTTGTCCGAATGTGCAACAACAAGCGTCCTAAATCCGTTTTTTGTGTATTTTGCGCATTTGTCGGCAATTTTTGAGTATTTTTCGCCCAAAACAAAACTCGGCGCTCCGACGGCAATTGAACCTATTCCTTCAAATTCTGCCGCACTCCATTTCCTTGCGGAAGAAAACGCGATTGTGTGCATGAGTGAGTTGTTTGGTTTCTCGGTGTATTTTTCCGCAATTGCTTTCAATGTGGGATTCGGATCCTGAAATGCCGCCGCAAACGCTCCAAGCACTTTTGTGAGGTCAAATTTATTGTCAAGCGGAATAACCTCTGTTATTTCCTGTGTTCCTTCGGTTATAGTACCTGTCTTGTCAAGGCACAGAACATCAACGCGTGCAAGCGACTCAACGCAGTAAAGATCCTGACATAGCGTTTGTTTTTTCGCAAGTCTTATCGAACTGATTGCAAGAGCGACGCTTGTAAGAAGAACAAGCCCTTCGGGTATCATTGCGATAAGTGCGGCGACTGTTGTTGTAATACCGTTTTCAAACGGTTCCTTTAAAACGAGAAACGCTTTCAGCATTAGAACAATTCCGAAAGGAATAATGCAAACGGCGATTATGCGTATGATTTTATCAATTGAGTTCATCATTTCTGAAGAACGTTTTTTGATGTACTTTGCGCCGCTTGTTATTTTTCCCGATGTTGACTGCGCGCCAACGCGTGTTGCTCTGGCTTTCACGCTGCCTGAAACAACAAAACTTCCCGAAATCAGTTCGTCACCGATTTTTTTGGGTATCGCATCGCTTTCGCCTGTGATAAGGCTTTCGTTTGCTTCACATTCACCGTCAACGACCACCGCGTCCGCGCATACCTGTTTCCCTGCGGACAGCAACATAATATCATCGACCACAACATTGCTTACCGGCATTATTTTTTCTTCTCCATCGCGCAGAACGTGAGCCTTTGGCGCGGAAATTATCGAAAGTTTGTCTATTACGCGTTTGGAACGAATTTCCTGAAATATTCCGATGCCGATGTTGCATATTATGATTACCATAAACAAAGCGTTGCGAAAACTTCCCGCAATCAGCACCAGAACTGCAAGCACAACATTTATCAGGTTGAAAAAGGTGAATATATTGTCAAAAAAAATCCGTTTTATACTTTTTGTTTTTACGTCTATATCGCCGTTGCTCAGGCCATTTTTAACCCGTTCCTCGGCTTCGTCGGATGTAAGGCCTTTGTTGATGTCAATGGTGTCCATATTTCCCCCGATAAAAATGATTGTTGATAATACTTAAGGCAACACCGCACAATTAACGGCTAACGCCTTTGTCGTCCGCTTGCTTGCATATTTTCCGTCATAGCGTTTTGCGCGAAGCGCATAATGCGTGCACAAAATTTCGCTTGACCGCATTATCCGCCTTCGGCGGAAAACGCTGCGTCAGCCCGCCTGCGCTCAATTTGTACAATCTGC
>JALEQE010000121.1 GCA_022766825.1 Oscillospiraceae bacterium
CCGCTTCTATCATTGTTTTGGTGGAAATCTGCGGCACGATTTCCATTCCTGTTGTTACCTTAAGGTCTTCAAAGATATAGAAGTTTACGGGATCATTTGTCGCAACCATCAGTCTGCCGTGATTTATTTCAAAAGCAAACACCATTTTTTCTCTTGCGATATTTTCAGGTATTTTTGTTACGGCTTCTGTGCTGATCTTCCTTGAAGAAAGATCTATAAACGGCACTTTCAGACGGATAGACAGAGCCTGCGCCAGCTGAGTTTCGGAAACAAGCCCCATTTCCAGCATAACATCGCCCAACATTTTTCCTTCACTCTGGCGTTGCTTTGCAAGAGCGTCGTTAAGCTGTTTCTCGTTGATAAATCCGTTTTCAACGAGAATCTGACCAATAGGTATGTTTTTAATAGGTCCCGGCATCACTAATTCTTCCTTTCGGGTTTTCTTTTCCGAGTAATTCGGAATATTATTTCAAATATCACAAATCACTTGCAATATTTTCATTTTTGTGTTAAAATAAAGTTAAACAAAAATTAGGAGGTTTTCTTATGCCCATTTCATTAAACATTACTTACGCAGTTCTGGCATTCATTTTTGGCTCCGTTATCGGCAGCTTTCTGAACGTCGTTATTCTGCGAACCCCTTTGCACCAGTCGATCGTTACGGAACCATCGCACTGTTTTTCCTGCGGACACAAGCTCGCATGGTACGATATGTTCCCGATTTTCAGTTGGATTTTTTTGCGCGGCAAGTGCCGCTATTGCGGAGCGAAAGTATCGCCGCGCTATATGATTATTGAAGCAACGACCGCTGTGCTGTACTGCCTCTCTTATCTCGTTTTCGGGTTTAAGTGGGAGCTTGCTTTTTCAGCGGTATTGCTTGCAGTTCTTATCGTGTTAAGTGCCATAGATATCGACCATTTTGAAATACCTTATTGGTGCAGTATCACAGTTGCGGTTCTGGGTGTTCTGTCGTTTTTCGTATTTAAGGAAACGCCCTGGTATGAACGCCTGATTTCTATGGGAGTTATTGTTGTTATATTTGTCATTCTCGTGCTTGTAGGCGGAATGGGTGGCGGCGATCTTCAGCTTATGGCAGGTGCATCGCTACTGCTTGGCTACAAGGTATTCATTGCTTTGTTTATCGGTGTATTTTTTGGTGCGGTTTACGGTACTGCAAAGAAAATGCACGACCGGAAAGACGAAAAAGAAATTTCCGATAAAATTCAGAAGCTTGCCGAAGAATGGTATCAAAATCAGCTTGACCGCGATATCGGCTATGTAACCGACGGTCATGATGATATTATTGTCGGTAGTATAAGCGAGGGTAATCCCGATATTGAGTGGGAGTTCCTCGATGAAAATGTCTGGAAAGGCTTGCCGGAAAAGGCGGCGCTCAGTCAGACGCTTCGTGAAAATATAACCGATGAACGTGAGGGCGGTTTCAAGATCTTCGTTAAAGGTGATAAGATCGAGCGCGTGAAGTATTCACGCAGAATGGTTTTCGGACCGTTCCTCAGTCTCGGAATTGCTGTTTCCTGGCTTGTAGGCAGCCAAATCATGAACTGGTATCTAGGTCTTATGAGTTGATCTCAAAAAAGTTATCGAGAAATTTACAAACATTTCGGGGCGAGCTTATCGCCCCGATTGTTTGTTATATCAATATGGTTTAGACACCGGAACAACATAATAAATGTATGTGTCAGGTGCAAAATACTTATAACCTGTTGATCCATCATAACCGTACAAATCTTTATATGCATCGACAACGCTGTTGTTTGTAGAAAAAGGTTCTTCGGCAGGAACATGCATATTCATACATTTAACATAGCTTGTGCCTGTAAATGCAAGATAACTCTTATTCTGTTCTGAAACCATAGAACTGTAGATTTTATCATCGCCGTAAACCTTTGTGGTTATGCAATATCCTCTGGCTTTATCAGTACTACCGCTTGTTGAAGCGTCTGCCGAAAATGTTGAAAGATTTACAACAGGATACAATCCGTCATACATTACATCATCAAATATTTTAGTGGAATTTTTCAACCACATTGCTTCATTTTGATTGCCTGATGGAAATACGCTATTTACAAGTTCATTGGTAACCATCAGTTTAGAGGTGCCGGGATTC
>JALEQE010000165.1 GCA_022766825.1 Oscillospiraceae bacterium
TTCCCGAAATAAAAATAAAAGTTCCCGCGAAAATATCACGAATGATTCCGAACCAATTGTCGAAGAAAATCGGAACGTTAATACCGAATTCATATTTCAATTCAAACATTGCGTGATATATCACCATACATATTATAGCAAATCCACGTATTTCGTCAAGCAAATAAACTCTGCTGTTTTTTGAAACAGTATTTTCAGACTGTGTTTTTCCCATATTACCACCGGTTTATAATTATTTTAAGTTTTCATAAATTACCTTATCGTATATTGTACCACATTTGACAAAAAAATACAACACCCTCTTGAAAAGTTTAATGAATTGTGGTAGAATATTTGATGAAAAGGTTTTGAAACGCTCAATTTCTGAGATGAGAGGTTTTTGTAAATGCTGAATTGTTTGGCGGTAGGCGCGGGCGGATTTGTCGGCGCGGTGCTGCGTTATCTTATCGGTTTGATACCGCTGGAAATGAAGTCGGGATTTCCGTTTAAAACATTTGCAATAAATATTGTCGGGTGTTTTGCAATCGGTCTGATTGCGGGGCTTGTCAATAAAAACACGCTAGCAAATACTCAGCTGATGCTTTTTCTGAAAGTCGGTGTGTGCGGCGGTTTTACAACGTTTTCTTCGTTCGCTCTTGAAACGCAGGGCCTTTTTTCCGGTGGTAATACTATTGTCGGCGTAGTATACGCTTTATCTAGCCATGTTGTCGGAACTTTGGCAGTTATTTTGGGACAAGTTATTGTAAAATAAAGGGTTTAAGAATTTGGAATATATAAAAATAGGTAATGTAAAAATCGAAAAGACCGCCGCGCTTGCTCCAATGGCGAGCGTCGCCGATAAAGCTTACCGCACAGTTGCGAAGCAATTCGACGCGGCATATTGCGTTGGTGAAATGGCAAGCTGCAAGGGTTTGTGTTATTCAGACAAGAAAACGGCTGAGTTGCTTTCTGTCAGCGAAACGGAACGACCAATGGCGGTACAGCTATTTGGCGCAGAACCTGAATTTATGTCAAATGCGGTAAAAATCGCCGAACAATATCATCCCGATATAATTGACATCAACGCGGGATGCCCTATGCCGAAAATTGTCTGCGGTGGGGCGGGGAGTGCGCTTTTGAAAACTCCCGAACTTTTTGGAGAGGTAGTCAAAGCGGCGGTTTCGGCGACGAAAATACCCGTTACCGTGAAAATTCGCACCGGTTGGGACAGCACTTCAATCAACGCTGTTGAAATTGCGGAAATTGCAGAACAAAACGGAGCGGCGGCGATAACTGTTCACGGGCGAACCAAAGAACAATTATATTCAGGTAAAGCTGATTGGGATATTATTAAAGCAGTTAAACAATCGGTGAGTATACCCGTAATTGGCAACGGCGATGTGTGTAGTGTTGAGGACTGCGTTCGTATGTACGAATATACCGATTGTGACCTTGTGATGATTGGACGAGGAAGTTACGGAAAACCGTGGCTTTTCGGACAGATACGAGATTTTTTTGAGGGAAAACAACCGCGACCCGAACCCGAACTTGACGAAAAACTGCAAATAATGCGTTGCCACATTCAAATGCTTGTTGACGATAAAGGCGAACGCACGGGAATGAAAGAGGCACGCAGGCAAGCGGCGTGGTACATTAAAGGCATAGAAGGCGCGGCGAGCCTTCGCAACCGTTTTGGTTGTATGAACACATTGTCCGATCTGGACGATTTGATAAAAGAAATAAGGGGAGATAATTAAAATGCAGGAATTTAGAAACAGAATAGCGGGATTGTGTTGTTTTAATGTTAAGAACGACCCCGTACTTATGGGATTTAAAAAGCTGTTTGGCGAATCAGCCGAAGAGAGCTTTGAGGGTTATTCGGAAATCGTTGGAACGGTATTGATGAGCGGAAAAACGCTTGCAGACTATTTTCACGATATGCTGATTTTTTCCGATTCACCTATACTTAATGAATTTGCTTACGGCAAGGGTGAAACAAAAGACAACTTTAACCTACGTAAAGAGGCTGTAAAATCCGACTTGGACGTTATTGCGAGTCTTTGCGAAGAAACGGCGGCGCAAATTCAGATCAGACTGAACACATTCTATGATACTCTTGATTTTGGAAAACTTCCGCTTTATGACAATGGTGTTTTCGATTATACTCCCGAATATTTCCTCGATTATATCAGAACAAACGGCAGCGGTTTGTTTGCAAAATACAAAGCGTTCACCTTTGACGGAGAACTTCACCCGATTGAAAATCCCGATAAAATTCGTTTGTCCGATCTTAAAAATTATGATGTTCAGCGTAAACAGGTGATTGACAACACGGTATGCTTTCTTTCGGGAAAACCTGCGCAGAATGTTTTGCTCTACGGCGATAGGGGAACGGGTAAATCCTCTACCGTAAAAGCGATTATGAACGAATCGAAGTATCTGAGAATGGTTGAAGTTGCGAAAAACGATATTGCCCAATTACCGAAATTGTTCCGCAAATTAAAGGATATTCCGCTCCATTTTATTGTAATGATAGACGATTTGTCTTTTGCCGA